>DUNB01000101.1 GCA_012839585.1 Alcaligenaceae bacterium
CCTCTTTAGGGGTGTATGGTGTAGTGATAGCGGGTTGGTCCTCTAACTCTAAATACGCATTGCTAGGTGGTTTGCGTGCGGCAGCACAGGTGCTGTCTTACGAACTGGCCATTGGCTTTGTGTTAGTCACTGTCTTATTGGTATCTGGCACCTTAAACCTTAGTGGTATTGTGCTTGGCCAAGATGCAGGAATGTTCGCAGATAAAGGGTTAAACTTTTTATCTTGGAACTGGTTGCCTTTGCTGCCCTTATTCGTGATTTACGTGGTTTCAGCGGTGGCTGAAACGAACCGTCACCCATTTGACGTGGTTGAAGGTGAGTCCGAAATTGTTGCAGGTCCCATGGTGGAATACTCCGGTATGGGCTTTGCATTGTTCTTCTTGGGCGAATACGCCAACATGATTTTGTTGTCCGCGCTGGCATCGATCATGTTCTTAGGTGGCTGGTTGCCTCCGGTGGACTATGCGCCGTTTACCTGGGTTCCTGGTTGGTTATGGTTGGGCTTAAAAACCTTTGTTGTGGTTTCTATGTTCATCTGGTTCCGTGCGACATTCCCACGTTACCGCTATGACCAAATCATGCGCTTAGGTTGGAAGGTTTTCATTCCCTTGACTGGTGTTTGGCTAGTCATCGTGGCGATTTGGATGCAAACGCCTTGGAACATCTGGAACTAAGGCACAGGGGCAAATTATGGAAGCAATCAAAGATTTTTTTGGCAGCTTAATGCTGTCGGAGATGCTCAAAGGGATGCGCCTGACCGGTAAATACTTTTTCCGTCGCAAAGTTACGCTGCATTACCCTTACGAGAAAACGCCTGCCTCTCCACGTTTTCGTGGCCTACATGCTTTACGTCGTTATCCTAATGGCGAAGAGCGCTGTATTGCCTGTAAATTGTGCGAGGCGGTCTGTCCTGCAATGGCCATCTCCATTGAGTCACATGAGCGTGAGGACGGCACCCGTCGCACCACACGTTATGACATTGACTTGGCTAAATGTATTTTCTGTGGATTCTGTGAAGAAAGCTGTCCAGTGGACTCCATTGTGGAAACACATATTCACGAATACCACGGTGAAAAACGCGGTGATCTGTACTACACCAAAGAGATGTTGTTGGCTGTAGGTGATCGCTATGAATCTGAAATTGCCGAGCGTCGCGCAGCTGATGCTCCGTATCGCTAAGGCAAAGGGCAGGTCACATGTTTACTACGATACTGTTTTATGTCTTAGCACTGGTTCTAGTGGTGGCTGCGTTCCGCGTAGTCACTGCCGCCAGTCCGGTTGCGGCTGCCTTGCATTTGATCTTGACGTTTTTTACAGCGGCGATGATCTGGATGACAATGGGGGCTGAGTTCTTATCTTTATTATTGGTGGTTGTGTATGTGGGCGCTGTGATGGTGATGTTCTTATTCGTCATCATGCTGCTTGACATGCGTATGCCGTCGTTACGTAGTGGTTTGAAAGCCTACCTACCTCTAGGTCTCACCGTAGGTGGGGTCATGGTGCTGGAGATGGCTTTTGTTATCACCCGCGCTTGGTTAGATGTGGGTCCGGCAGCGGAAACACCAGCAGGCTACAACAACTCTTTGGCCCTAGGTACAGCGATGTACAGCGAGTATATTCTTGCCGTACAAGCCGGCGGGGTGGTGTTGTTAGTGGGTATGGTGTCTGCTATTGCACTAACTTTACGTAAACGTAGCGATGTAATACGTACTGTATCTTCTGATCAGGTACGCGTGCGCTCGTCAGATCGTTTACGCATAGTCAAAATGAAAGCCACTACAGAAACCGCGGTTGATGATGCAGGAGACAAACAATGATGACGCTCAGCCTAGCTCACTACTTGGTGCTTGGTGCCATTCTGTTCACCATTGGTTTATTTGGCTTCTTCTTAAACCGTCGCAACCTAATTATTCTGTTGATGTCGGTTGAACTCATTTTGCTTTCTGCCAACATGAACTTCATTGCCTTCTCCACTTGGTTTGGAGATACGGCCGGACAGGTCTTTGTTTTCTTCGTTCTAACGGTTGCCGCCGCCGAGGCTGCAATTGGTTTAGCTATTCTGGTACTGCTGTTCCGTAACCTGAATACGATTAACGTAGAAAAACTTGACCAGCTCAAGGGTTGATGGGGTAGCACATACAATGAACTCACCAAGTCTATATCTACTCATCGCATTAGCCCCCCTTGCTGGGGCGCTAATTGCCGGTCTTTTTGGCACGGGCTTTTTAGGCCGATTCGTGTCTAAAAAAGGCGCTCATTCTATAACGATTGCCGGGGTTTTAATCTCCTTCGTGGGCTCGGTCATGGTGTTAATGCAAACACTAAATGGCCAAACCTTTGATGGTCCGGTGTACACCTGGGCCACTATCGGTGATGCCACCTGGCAAATCGGATTCTTGATTGATAACTTAACCGCCTTAATGATGGTGGTGGTGACCTCTGTGTCGCTCATGGTGCATATTTACACTATTGGCTACATGGCAGAGGACCCCGGTTATCAGCGTTTCTTCTCTTATATTTCACTGTTTACCTTCTCGATGTTAATGCTGGTCATGTCTAACAACATGTTGCAGCTATTCTTCGGCTGGGAAGCGGTTGGTTTGGTGTCATACCTATTGATCGGTTTCTGGTTCAAAAAAGAAACCGCTATCTTTGCCAACATGAAAGCTTTCTTGGTAAACCGTGTGGGTGACTTTGGTTTTGCGTTAGGTATTGGTTTACTTTATGCCTACACCGGAACCATGCACTATGGCGAAATCTTCGCTCAGGTAGAACGTCTTGCCCAAATGACATTCCCTGGCACGAACTGGCAACTGCTCACCGTGGCGGCGATTGCTCTGTTTGTGGGGGCAATGGGTAAATCAGCTCAAGTGCCTTTGCACTCCTGGTTGCCTGACTCCATGGAAGGTCCTACACCTATTTCCGCCTTGATTCACGCGGCAACGATGGTGACAGCAGGTATCTTTATGGTGGCTCGATTCTCACCTGTGTTCGAGCAGTCCAACACCGCGTTGTCCTTTATCATTGTGATCGGTGCAATCGGAGCCCTGTTCTTAGGGATTCTGGGCATTATCCAAAATGACATCAAACGCGTTGTGGCGTATTCCACTCTGTCTCAGCTCGGTTATATGACCGTGGCACTGGGTGCCTCTGCTTACTCGGTGGCGATCTTCCACTTAATGACACACGCTTTCTTTAAAGCCTTGCTGTTCTTAGGCGCGGGTTCCGTCATTATTGGTATGCACCACAATCAAGACATTCGCGCTATGGGCGGTCTGCGTAAATACATGCCGATCACCTGGATTACTTTCTTGATTGGTACCGCTGCTTTGGTTGGCACACCTTTCTTCTCCGGTTTTTACTCCAAAGAGCACATCATTGAGGCTGCCGCTTTAGCTTCGGCTTCGGGTGTTTGGGGTGCGGGTTTTGCTAAATACGCCACCTTGATTGGTGTGTTTGTGACCTCGTTGTATTCCTTCCGTGTTTACTTCTTAGTATTCCATGGTAAAGAAAACTTCCGTAATCCGCCTGCTGAAGCCTTAGGTGAGCACGAGGCCCTACATGGTGATCCTAAAGAGTCGCCATGGGTAGTGACCTTGCCATTGGTGTTGTTGGCTATTCCTTCTGTGATCGCCGGTATCTGTTTTATTGATCCATTATTATTTGGTGATTTCTTTAACGGCATCATCACCATCTTGCCTGAACACGTTGCTATGCAGTCCTTAAGTGACAGCTGGCATGGATGGATGGCATATGCCTTGCACGGTTTTGTGACCGTACCTTTCTGGTTAATGGTCGCAGGTCTGGTTGTAGCGTGGTATTTCTACTTGGTCAATCCTGGCATTCCTGCCGCAATCAAACGCAGCTGCTCTGGTATTTACCGCATCTTAGAAAACAAATACTACGTGGATTGGTTTAACGAGCAAGTGATCGCTCGCGGCGTACGCTGCTTAGGTACTGGACTATGGAAAGGTGCTGATGCAGGTCTCATTGACGGCTTGATCGTCAACGGTAGCGCACGAGTGGTAGGTTGGTTTGGTGCGATTTCCCGTCGCTTACAAACCGGCTTTATCTATCACTATGCCTTCGCCATGATTCTCGGCATTATGGCGCTCTTAACCTTTTTCGTGCTGACGGTTCAATAATGGCTAGCGATATGGCGTCTTCTACTTTTCCTTGGCTAACGCTTGCGATCTTTACTCCCATTGTGGCAGGGCTTTTAGTCCTTGCCCTTGGGCGGGATGACCGCGCCAATTTCACTCGTACTTTGGCGCTGGTTGGCTCTGTCGTAGCGTTTCTTGTCACTATTCCTCTGTATACGGGTTTTGACCCAACTACAGCTAATATGCAGTTTGTGGAGTTCGCTCCATGGATTGAGTCTTTCTCCGTTAATTACCACCTAGGGGTTGATGGGATTTCCGTTTGGTTTGTACTGCTCACGGCTTTCATTACGATTATCGTGGTGCTAGCTGGCTGGGAGGTCATTACCGATCGGATTGCGCAATACTTTGGCGCATTTCTAATCCTCTCCGGGCTCATGGTAGGGGTGTTCGCAGCTGTCGATGGCATGCTGTTCTACATCTTCTTTGAAGCTAC
Organism: Alcaligenaceae bacterium; assembly: GCA_012839585.1. GTDB lineage: Bacteria > Pseudomonadota > Gammaproteobacteria > Burkholderiales > Burkholderiaceae_B > Paenalcaligenes. Next base: position 4,597 of record DUNB01000101.1, read on the forward strand.
GCTGATTCCTATGTACATCATCATTGGTGTCTGGGGTGGTCCGCGTCGTGTCTATGCGTCGGTGAAGTTTTTCCTCTACACCTTGTTAGGTTCTTTACTGACTTTGGTGGCCTTCGTTTACCTCTGGCACCAGTCGGGCGGTAGCTTTGATATTCAAACCTGGCACAAACTGCCCTTAGAGCTCAATACGCAGATACTGATTTTCTTGGCGTTATTGATGGCTTTTGCAGTAAAAGTGCCGATGTGGCCAGTACACACTTGGTTGCCAGATGCTCACGTTGAAGCGCCTACAGGCGGTTCAGTGGTGCTAGCCGCGATCATGTTGAAACTCGGTGCATACGGTTTCTTACGTTTCTCTTTACCTATTGCTCCGGATGCGTCCCACAGCTTGTCTGGTTTAATGATTGCGCTCTCTTTGGTTGGTGTGGTGTACATCGGCCTGGTAGCTATCGTTCAAAAAGACATGAAAAAACTGGTGGCGTACTCCTCCGTGGCGCACATGGGTTTTGTGACACTAGGTTTTTTCATTTTCAACAAAACCGGTATGGAAGGCGCGATCATGCAAATGATTTCGCACGGTTTTGTATCGGCAGCCATGTTCCTGTGTATCGGTGTGTTGTATGACCGTTTACACTCGCGTGAGATTGCTGATTACGGTGGCGTCGTAAATGTGATGCCTCGCTTTGTGACTTTCTTTGTACTGTTCTCTATGGCCAACAGTGGTCTACCCGGTACAAGTGGGTTCATTGGTGAGTTCACCGTGATTATGGGTGCGGTTGAATACAATTTCTGGATCGGTTTATTAACTGCTACAGCGTTAATTACTGGTGCTTCGTATTCGCTTTGGATGCTCAAACGTGTGGCTTATGGCCCAGTTAAAAACCCCGCAGTAGCGGAAATGAGCGACCTCAGCAGCCGTGAGTTCTTTGTGTTAGGCGTGATGGCAATTGCCGTGCTTGGAATGGGTATTTATCCTGCTCCATTTACTGAAATTATGCACGTCTCCGTCGATGCTCTGCTGCAGCACGTCTCTGTATCGAAACTGTAGACCTGGAACATTATGCAAAACTCATTTGATTTCGCTCTGGCCTTGCCTGAGATCCTGCTTCTGATCCTGGCTGCGGGTGTGCTGATTTTTGACTCGTTCAATAAAACAGAAGCCAGACATAATACTTTTGTGCTTAGTCAGCTAAGCTTAATTATCGTAGCCCTTGTCGTATTGTGGCAGTGGAACGCCGGTGTGGCCGGAGTCAGTTTCTCTGGCTTATACGTGGTGGACTCGCTCTCTCATTTCTTAAAGCTGTTGTCTTGTATTGCGGTGTCGGTGACCTTGTTATACGGTCGCCAATATGCAGAGCAACGTGAAATGGTAGAGCGTGGCGGTGAACTCTACTCATTAACGCTCATGGCGCTATTGGGTCAGTTATTGATGATCTCCGCAGGCAACTTGTTGATGGTGTTCTTAGGCGTAGAACTGATGTCCTTCGCTTTATATGCCCTAGTTGCTATCCGTCGTGAGCATGTTGCTGCCACCGAGGCCGCGATGAAGTACTTCATCCTAGGGGCTTTGTCCTCTGGGGTATTGCTCTACGGTATGTCCATGATCTACGGTGCTACTGGCCACCTCGATTTACAACAAATCGCTGCGGTGATTAGTGCAGGCGAGGCAGAACGTTTAGCTTTAGTCTTTGGTGTGGTCTTTGTGGTGTCTGGATTGGCGTTTAAATTAACGGCCGCTCCTTTCCATATGTGGACACCTGACGTATACCAAGGTGCACCTACTACCGTGACCTTGGTGATTGCTGCTGCACCTAAACTGGCTGCTATTGCTGTCACGCTGCGTGTGCTTATCGAAGCCTTGCATGGTATTGCGCTTGATTGGCAGCCCATGTTGATGCTGATGGCCGTCTTGTCGTTAGTTGTGGGGAACTTAACTGCCCTCATGCAGACTAACTTCAAACGCATGTTGGCTTATTCCACTATTTCGCACATGGGCTTTATCTTTTTAGGTCTGTTGTCCGGGGTAGCGGCAGATGCTTCGCAAACCGAAGGCCTGACTGGCTTTATCCGTCAGCTGATGGGTGAAGACGTCGCGATGGCAAACTTTGCCTACGGTTCTGCTTTGTTCTACGGTGTGATCTATGTACTCACCACTTTGTCTACCTTTGGCTTGATTTTGATCTTGAGCCGCAAAGGTTTCGAGTGTGAAAACATTGATGACCTCAAAGGCTTGAACCGTCGTCATCCTATGTTGGCCCTGTTGCTGCTCTTGTCCATGTTCTCCTTGGCCGGTATTCCACCGATGGCGGGTTTCTATGCCAAGCTTAGCGTGCTACAGGCAGTGGTAGGTGCTGGTCACATTAGCATCGCGATTGTGGCGGTGATGATGTCCTTAGTTGGTGCGTACTATTACATTCGTGTAGTTAAAGCGGCCTACTTTGATGAGCCTGAAACCGATGTGTTAGATGAGCCTTTACAGATTGGTATGGTGGCCAAAGCCATTCTGACTGTAAACGGTGCGCTAATTATCGTATTTGGTATTTTGCCAGGCGGACTCATGGAGCTCAGCATGCGTGTTATTCAGGAATCACTACGCTTTTAATCTAGGTTTATCATGAGTCAAAATGTTGCTATTTGGGTATTAATACTGTTGTCGTTAATAGGGGCGAATATTCCCTTATACACAAAGCGACCTCTGTTGTTTTTACCCTGGCAACAAAAAGGCGAGCCACAGCGCCCGGCTTGGTTACGTTACCTATTATTTGTGACGTACACGGGCTGCTTGCTCGCCGTGGGTTGGTTTATGTACAAGGTACTTAGCCAGACCTTATTTGTTAGCCCGCTGCATTTGTTGTTGATGAGTACGCTTTGCGTGTTGGTGGCTGTTTTGGCCTTTGGCATACCGGCTTGGATGCAACGTCAACTCCCAATCGAAAAATCATTTTTTGCTCGACTACTAGAAGTCACCGCCATTTATTTCTTTATGGGGTTGCTTGGCGTGGGATTTGAGTCCAGTTTGGGGAACGTGTTTCCACAAGGCTGGGAGTTCTACGCCATTACCTATAGTCTATTTTTGGTGTTAGCGTATCCTGGTTTTGTGATTCGTTATTTATTAAAACGTCGTCGCGTTTTGGTCAGCAAACCCAAGGTAGCTTAGTCGGCAATTGCTTTATAATGGCCCCTCCATTCCGAGGGGTTTTTTTCATTAGAATTTATGTCAAATTTAATATTACAAGCCTTACAGTTCGATCAGTCTGTCATTGAGAAAATTGCGGCGATTACCGGTGCCGACGGGGTACAGGATTTAGGACCCACTGCGGTTCGTTTACTGGGTGCAGATCCGAACGAATATGACGCGGTGAAAGCGGTTTGTGAGCAAGCGCGGTTTGATTTTGCTTTTATCGAACCGGTGCAATTGCTTCGAGAAATGAAAATACTGGCCATGGATATGGACTCCACGCTAATCAATATTGAGTGTATTGATGAAATTGCGGCAGCTGTTGGCCGTAAGGCAGAGGTCTCGGCCATTACCGAAGCCGCCATGCGTGGGGAAATCAAAGATTTTGCAGAGAGCCTAACACGTCGTGTGGCACTATTAGAGGGGGTGCCTGAGGCCGCTTTGCAGCAGGTCTATGATCAGCGCCTACAGCTTAATGCAGGCGCTGAGCGTCTGGTTAAGGTGGCCAAGCAGCATGGAGTGCGCACTTTGCTGGTCTCCGGCGGTTTTGTCTTCTTTACTCAGCGTTTGCAGGAACGCTTAGGTATTGATGAGGCTTATGCCAATACCTTAGAAATTAAAGACGGAAAACTGACAGGGCGTGTGCTGGGTGATATCGTGGGCTCGCAAGCCAAAGCCGATCATGTGATACGTTTGGCTAAAGAGTTAGGCGCCAGTAAAGAGCAGATTATTGCAGTAGGTGATGGAGCGAATGATTTGCCGATGCTGGCCCAAGCCCATTATTCCGTGGCGTATAGAGCTAAACCGGTAGTGCAAGAGCAGGCCCGCTTTGCGTTAAATGTGGCTCCCTTAGATGCGATTATTAATTGGTTTAGATTGAGTCATTAACCGTTGCTCTAAATAATAGAAAACCATGACTAATGGGCAGCATTAAAGCCGGCGATGGATTCATCAGCATAGAGGCCTAAATAACAGCCTGCCCAATGAGTAGCACCCCAAAGAGTAGATAAGTATCTAACTTTGGGGTGTTTTTTTATCAAGGTAAGTGCGTAACACCACGCCTATGGGGCGTGGATAGAAGTACAACAAACGTAGTTTTCTTAATGACCAGAAAGATATGAGGGCGCAATAGGGCGAGTAGAACAAAGCATAACCCAGGTTGCCAGCCCCCCATCGTATAGTTAGGCCGCTTTGGCTCCAAGTTGCTTAAACAGTTGATTGAGTTTTTGCACGCGCTTATCCAGTGGAGTGCCTTCGGGTAAGGCGATGCGCAGTTTATCTGGGCCGTTAAAACGCATGGTTTTGTCTTGTTGGACCAGTTCGATGAGTCGCACAGGATCCACATTGGGCTTGGCGTTAAACTGCAATATCAGCTGATCTTCTTGGGCATCAATCTTATCTAAACCTAATTGTTCCCCTTGAAGGCGTAACTGATGAACCAATAATAAATGTTTGGCAGAATCAGGCAGCAACCCATAACGGTCGATCAGCTCTTCTTGGATTTGCTCTATATCGGCTCGGTTTTCGGCGTGAGAGAGTTTTTTATAAAACCCTAAGCGTGCATGCACATCTGGGCAAAAATCATTGGGCAATAGGGCAGGAGTCCGTAGGTTCACCTCGCACTTATTGTCAAAAGGCGACATCAGATCCGGCTCTTTGCCTGCCTTAAGCGATTTCACCGCTTTATTGAGCATGTCTGAGTACATGGAAAAGCCGATTTCATGAATATTGCCTGATTGGTGTTCGCCCAAAACCTCTCCGGCACCACGAATTTCCAAGTCATTCATGGCTAAGAAAAAGCCAGCACCTAGCTCATCCATCGCACTAATGGCCTCAAGGCGTTTTTTGGCGTTGCTGGTAATGGCGTCCTCACCTGGGGTCAGCAGATAAGCATAAGCTTGATGGTGTGATCTACCTACGCGTCCGCGTAGCTGGTGCAGTTGTGCTAAGCCCAATTTATCTGCACGTTGGATCACAATGGTATTGGCCGTCGGGACGTCAATACCGGTTTCAATGATAGTGGTGCAGAGCAAGACATTAAAGCGCTTTTGATAAAAGTCTTTCATCACGCTTTCGAGTTCGCGCTCAGGCATTTGGCCATGTGCAACGCCAATACGTGCTTCGGGTACGAGTTCTTGTAGACGGGCACGACGGTTTTCAATAGTTTCCACTTCGTTATGTAGGAAGTAGACTTGTCCGCCGCGTTTAAGCTCGCGTAGCAGGGCTTCTCGGATGGTGCCCTCATCCTCTCTGCGTACAAAGGTTTTGATGGCTAAACGCTTTTCCGGAGCGGTTGCAATAATAGAGAAGTCGCGTATGCCTTCTAAGGACATCCCCAAAGTACGGGGAATAGGAGTGGCCGTGAGAGTGAGCATATCCACTTCGGCGCGTAATGCTTTAAAAGCCTCTTTTTGGCGCACTCCAAAGCGATGTTCCTCATCAATGATGACCAGTCCTAGGTCTTTGAATTTTACGTCTTTGGACAGAATTTTATGGGTGCCAATGACGATATCCACCTGACCGGAGGCTAAGCCCTCTATGGTGGCTTTGGTTTCTTTGCCGGTTCTAAAGCGAGAGAGCTCCGCAACGTGAATGGGCCAGTCGGCAAAACGGTCGGCAAAGCTTTGGGCGTGTTGTTCGGCTAACAGGGTGGTAGGGCATAAAATCGCTACCTGCTTGCCGTTGGCCACCGCCACAAAGGCGGCACGTAGAGCTACCTCGGTTTTACCAAAGCCCACATCACCACAAATCAAACGATCCATAGGTTGGTTGGATTTCATATCGTCCAAGACGGCCTCAATGGCTGCGGCCTGGTCTGGGGTGGTCTCAAAACCAAAGCCGGCGGCAAAGGACTCGTAATCACTCATGGGCACTTTGTATTGCTGACCTTGGCGCAGTGCTCGTTGAGCATACAGAGACAAGAGCTCAGCGGCGGTATCGCGGGCTTGTTTGGCCGCCTTTCGTCGTGCTTTTTCCCATTGACCAGACCCCAGTTGATGCAGTGGCGCCGATTCGGCATCAGTACCGCTGTAGCGAGAAATCACATGGAGCTGGGCCACGGGCACATATAAGGTGGCTTCGTTGGCATATTCTAGATGCAGTAACTCGACTGGGCCTTCGCCTAGGTCCATTTCGATTAAGCCTTGGTAACGTCCTATGCCGTGCTCGGCATGCACGACGGGATCGCCCTCTCGTAGTTCTGAGAGGTCTCTAACCATGGCCTCAACATTGCTGCGTTGGCTTTTGCGAGTGCGTTGTGCGGTTCTGACCTGATGCGGGTATAAGTCGTTTTCAGTTAACAGCGTGATCGCTGCATCTTTCAGGGCGAAACCTTGGAATAAGGAAGCCGTGACCAGAGCGAAATGACTTTCTCCTTGAGAGAAGTCTAAGAGCTCTAGGCAGTTTGGATCCGGTTGTAGATTGAACTCCGTCAACATTTGGTTGAGTGTTTCGCGGCGTCCTGCGGAGTCAGCGCATAAGACGGTGCGACGTTCCGTATTGCGAATCTCTGTGCGCAGAGCACTTAAAGGGTCTTCGGCACGTCTGGTCACGGCCACATCGGGCACCTCAACAAAATCAGGGTGTAAGCCGTTTTTTTGTAAGTCTAGGCGAGCGAAGGATTTGAGCGCTTGGAAAAACTCAGAGCCATCTAAAAAGAGGGCGTGCGGAGGAAGTACAGGGCGCTCCGCATCGCTTTTTAGGAATTGATAACGTTGATTGGCATCGGAGTGAAAGGCATCGATGGCTTCCTGACTAAGACCATGGGTAATGCTGATGGCATTGCTGGGTAAGTAGTCGAAAATGGTAGCGGTTTGCTCAAAAAACAGTGGCAAATAATATTCCACACCCGCAAAAGCGATGCCGTTTCCTATGTCTTTATAAGGTAAGGCTCTAGAGGGGTCTCCTTCGAATTGCTCTCTGAAGCGTGATCTAAATAGGTGCCGTGCCTGTTCATCTAAAGGGAATTCTCTGCCTGGAAGCAGGTCCACCTTTTTGACGTTGTAGAGGCTGCGCTGAGTGTCTACATCAAAGGCACGAATGGACTCGATTTCATTGTCAAATAAATCCAAGCGATACGGCACCACAGACCCCATGGGAAAGAGGTCAATCAGCCCACCACGCACAGAGAATTCACCGGGTGCGGTGACTTGGGTGACATGGCTATAGTTGGCCAAAACCATTTGTTCGCGTAGTTGTTGTTCGTCTAGTGCATCGCCTTGTTTAAAGCTAAAGCTATAGGCGGCTAAAAAAGAGGGGGGCGCTAGACGGTATAAAGCCGTGCTAACAGGAATGGTCAATACCTGTACCTCGTTATTTAGCAAAGCATTGAGCGCACGCAAACGGGCCGAGATTAAGTCCTCATGCGGTGAGAAGGCATCATAGGCCAGCGTTTCCCAGTCGGGAAAAGGTTGTACACTAAGCTCTGGTGCAAAGAGGTTGATTTCCGAATTCAAGCGATGCGCATCAACGGGGTCAGCGCAGAAAATAACCAAAGGCCGTTGGCTTTGACGTGCCAGATCGGCGAGCAAAAACGCATCGCCCGAACCTGGCGGCAAGGGTTGTTGATAGCGTTGACCAACTTTTAACGCCTGTAAACACGCCTGAGTGCTGCTAAGATAAAGGGTTTGCTCAGTAGGTTGTGCGGTTTTGCTCATGAGAAAGTGGTTGTTATGTCTAAGAAAATAATTGCATTAGTACCGGCAGCAGGAATAGGGGCCAGGGCCAGACGGAAGTCTACTGCCGCTATATTAAAACCTGATTTACCAAAACAGTACGAATTGCTTAATGGTTTGCCCATGTTACGGTTATCCGTCATGGCTATGTTAGCCGATTCTCGCATTGATCAGGTGCGAGTTATTGTGAGTCCTACTGATACGTGGGCCAATCAAGCGCTGCGTGGTTTAGAGCGTGTGGTATGGCGGCCTGTAGGGGGGGCCACGCGAGCAGAGACGGTTCGAAATGGCTTGGCGGATTTACAGGCGACAGCAGAAGACTGGGTGGTAGTCCATGATGCCGCCCGACCAGGGCTACCCGCAGAGGCATTATCACGTTTAATAGATACCTGTTTGGCCAGTGATACCGGTGGTTTGCTCGCAATACCGGTGCCAGATACGGTGAAACGTGTTGCCGATAATAATGCTCCTCAAGTAGAGCAAACCGTAGAGCGTGATCTTTTGTGGTTAGCACAGACCCCGCAAATGTTTAAGGCTCATGAATTGCTGCATGCTCTTCGCGAGGCCGAGCAGCAGAATTACCCTGTCACCGATGAGTCTTCTGCGATGGAATTACAAGGGATGAAGCCAATTTTGGTACCGGGCTCTCCCCGAAATTTTAAGGTCACCTGGCCGGATGATTTTCAGTTATTGGAAAAGTGGTTATGAGTTTACGAGTAGGTCAAGGATTTGACGTACATGCTTTAGTGGAAAATCGCCCCTTGATTATTGGTGGGGTGCATATTCCTTATACGCATGGTTTAGCGGGGCATTCGGATGCGGATGTGTTATTGCATGCGGTTACCGATGCGATTTTAGGTGCGGCCGCACTGGGTGATATAGGACGTCATTTTCCTGATACCGATGAGCGCTATAAGGGGGCGGATAGCCGTGTGCTCTTACGCGATGCCATGCAGCTAGTGCGTCAAGCCGGTTGGGAAATTATCAATATCGATGCCACCATCCATGCGCAGGCGCCTAAAATGGGCCCGCATGCACCGGCAATGATTGCTAACCTGTCCGAGGACCTAGGCTTGGCTCCAGACTGCATTAATATCAAAGCCAAAACGAATGAAGGACTAGGACATCTAGGTCGCAAAGAAGGCATTGCTGCGAATGTAGTGACTTTATTGCAAAAAGCAGCTCCTACCAAATAGGGGTGTAGGTCTATTGCAGCCTAACAAGACCGATCTATTGCAAGCTAGCTAGGTCGGTCTGTTTGATGGGTATGAAGGTGTGTTCGTGGTAGGTTTTTGTCTGAGTATTTGTAGGTGCGTCCCAACGATGCAGCTTGTTATCAGAGACGCAGTTTAATGCCAAAGATATGGCCTAAGACAAAAGAGGCGCAGCGCACAGCAGACAATACAGAAAAAAGCCCAAAATTGGCTATCTATGCCATTTTTGGGCTTTTTCGTTTTAGGGGGATCCCCTTTTTTGTATGCGCATAAGGCTGGGGGCAGCAGGCCACCTAGCTATGTGTTAGATACGTATCAGTCTAGAACAGGACCGCCGATTTCACGGTTACTACCGCAAAGGGATTCGGTCTGAATCGCATCTAATAAGCGCAAAATCTCATCGGGATTACGACCTACATTCAGATTGTTGACCGAAATATGTTGGATGACGTTGTCGGGATCCACAATAAAGGTGGCTCGTAAAGCAACCCCATCGGACTTATGACGAATACCGAGCTGGTCAATTAATGATCCGGTGGTGTCGGCGAACTGATAGTGTTGGAGTTTGTCGAGATCTGGGTGTTCTCTGCGCCAAGCCAGTTTGACAAACTCGTTGTCTGTGGAGCCACCCAGCACCAGAGCGTCACGTTGTTGGAACTCTGCCCCGAGGCGGTTAAAGGCAGTGATTTCAGTAGGGCAAACGGTTGTGAAGTCTTTTGGATAGAAATAGAAGATTTTCCATTTGCCAGGAAAGGAGCTTTCAGTGATGTCCTCGAAGGCGGAGATGCCGTTTTCTTGAGGATGATTAAAGCCGGGTTTTACCCCGATGACTTTAAATGGCTCGATTGTGTCGCCAACGGTTTTCATATGAGTCCTTATATACGCTAAACATAAATTTAATTCTACTCGAATTATGCCGATTTTCTAGCGGCTTCACGGACTTTTAGCTTAGGGATTTCGATACGTGCAGTTAAACCATGGCCGGGGGGTGAAATCAGCTGTAAACGACCATCCACCTGGTGCAGCAATCTTTCTACAATCGCCAAGCCTAAGCCTGCACCATTGACCCCTGTGCGCGCGAGTTCTCCACGCGAAAAGGGGCGTAGCAATCGTTGGACCTCGTGCTCCTCTACCCCTTTGCCATAGTCTTTTACGTCGATCTCGATCAGATTACCGTGGCTTTTGGCAGTTAGATGTATTTGTATTTCGTCGCTAACAGGAATGCGACCATAACGGCGGGCGTTTTCAATGAGGTTGCTGATGATACGTTTTAGATCATTAGAGTCAATGCGAGCGTAAAGATTAGGCTGTATGTCCGCCGTTAACTGCCCGCCTAAGCTTTCGGTATGGCTGCGTTCACGTTCAAACAGGGCGGTAAGAGCTTCGCTTACATTGATGCCTTCGTCCGGTGCTTTGGTCGCAGGACGCGCGTATTCCATCAGCTGGGCAATAGTGCGATCGATTTGACCTAAGTCTTCGTCAATGGCGTGACGGGTTTCATCGCTGACATTAGATAGCTCGATTTCCAAGCGCATGCGGGCTAGCGGCGTGCGTAAGTCATGTGAAATTCCGGCCAGCATGATTTCACGGTCTATTTCTGCCTGACGTATATCCCTAATCATGCGATTAAAGGCCACATTCATATCACGAATCTCAGAAGGGCCTTTTTCGGGTAGAGGGGCGGGAGTTTCACCTCTGGCTAGCTGTCGAGTGACTTTAACGAGTTGAGCTAAGGGTCTATTCACAAAACGCACACTAATGGCAGAGCCAATAAAGGCTAAGAGCAAGGCAGAGAGAATCCAGCCTAACCACTCGGCACCGGCAATCAGGCTAAGTTGCTCGCGGTCAAAAACGAGCCAATACTTTTCTGTATCCAGATCAAAAGACACCCAGATGCCGGGGGCATCGTTAACGGACCACATGATTAGAGTTTGACTACCTAGCCCGTCGCGTACTTCTTTGGACACTTGAAGCCAATAAGTAGAGCGCGGGATGGCCTCTAACACATCATCGGGCTCTCGGGGCTGAACACGTAACCCTTCTTTGGTGGCCAAGTCGAGCAAAAGCGTAGGCCGCATTTCCATCGGAGCATAGATTAAGGCGGAACGGGTGATGCTGACGGAAGTAATGACGCGTTGAGCCATTTGGATCGAGCGAGGCTCGGACTCCATGGAGAAAAAAAGCTGCAGCCAGATGCCGAAGCTCATGCCCATGAGACTCAAGAGTAGAAAAAAGGTGCGACTAAAAAGCCCCATTTTAAAAGGGGGCTTTTTAGGGAGGGATTTAGTGGTGTTAGGGGTTGATACGGTGCTCATACCGTTATCTTAACCTAATGGCCACCATCAGGGACAAACACATAACCTAAGCCCCAAACCGTTTGAATAAACACCGGTTTAGACGGGTTGGGCTCAATGAGTTTACGTAGACGAGATATTTGTACATCCAGGCTGCGGTCAAAGGCCTCATATTCACGCCCACGCGCTAATTCCATTAGTTTGTCGCGAGACAAGGGGATCTTTGGATGACGTGCAAAGACTTTGAGTACAGAGAACTCGCCTGTGGTGATAGGAACGACTTCATCGCCTTTGGTTAATGTGCGCGTCGACAAGTTTAGGGTATAAGGACCGAAATCAATGGCCTCGTTTTCCTGACTTGGGGCACCGGGGTGTTCTTCGGTGCCTCGACGGCGTAAAATGGCATTCACACGAGCGAGCAGTTCGCGCGGGTTGAATGGCTTGACTAAATAGTCGTCAGCACCCATTTCTAAGCCAACAATGCGGTCGATTTCTTCGGCCTTTGCCGTTAGCATAATAATAGGTGTGTTATCGTGACCTCCGCGTAAACGACGACATATTGATAGCCCATCTTCGCCTGGCAGCATTAAGTCAAGTACAAGCAAATCAAAGTGTTCACGTTGCCAGAGTTTGGACATTTCCTTGCCATCTTCAGCCACATAGACATTAAAGCCTTGTTCGGTCAGATAGCGTCGCAATAAATCGCGTAAACGTGGATCGTCGTCGACGACGAGTATTTTTCTTGTAAGAGATTGATTTTGTGTGTTCATGATTAAAATGTAACAGGCAAAAAGCAAGCCGTACAGGCTCGTAGAAAAATTTTACATTTGATGCTTCTAATCGCGGAAACAGGCCTGAAAACATACGTTTGCTTACGTATTGTTACGTGATTTGTTGGGTTTTTGGGAAAAATAACGCTCACTCTTTGCTAAATCTTGCTTTTTCGCATTTTTGATCTAATACGAATCTCTATTTTAAGGCAGCCACACACTCATGACAGTTCATCTTTTGGCCTTAGACAGTGCAAGTGCTGTCTGCGGTATTTCCGCGCTTCGTTTTGAAAATGGACAAACCACCATCACATCGGCCCAACATAGTGGTAGTACCCAACATGCGGAACGTATTTTGCCTTTGGTTGAGCAGGTGTTGGCGGAACAGAATCTTTCGCATCAAGAAATCAATGCGATTGCGTTTGCCCAAGGGCCAGGTGGATTTACCGGTTTGCGCGTCGCCTGCGGGGTAGCACAAGGCATTGCCTATGCCTTAGGAGTCAAAATTGCAGCGGTTCCATCGTTGTTAGCCATAGCCGCTCAACAAGATCCGCTAGACGCAGAGGCGGTTGTTGAACTGGTTGTGGTGGATGCTCGAATGCAGGAGCTGTATTTAGGGGCCTACCAGCGTACCCAAACAGGTTGGTATAGCCTGCATAAACCGGTACTCATAGGCAGAGAGCAACTACATCAGTACATAGAGCAATTAAAGGCTCAACAGCAGAGCTTGGGGATTAACGCGACGATCCGAATTTCGGGAGATGCTTTAACTGCCTTCGAAGGATTAGCCGAGGCCTTAACAAAGCACGGGCTATTGTTTGGTAATACCGAGTTAGCGCGTTCAGACACCATTGCTCGTTTAGGATTGTTGGCCTATCAACAAGACCGATTGATCGATCCGGCTTTAGCAGCACCTTTGTACGTTCGTAATCGGGTCGCATTTACCATTAGCGAACGGGAGCAAGGTTTGGGAGGTAATCCTTCAGCTAACTGGCAGTCGATTCAACTAAGAACCATGCAGGCCTCGGATGTCGAGGCCGTAGCGGCTATAGAAAACCGTTTGCAACAACAGCCCTGGACGCAGAAACAGTTTGAGGACAGCTTAGCCGCAGGGCATTGGGCTTGGGTGGCGACTTTTGATAATCAGGTTGTTGCTTACGCGGTAGTGATGCCTGTGGCTGGGGAAAGTGAGCTATTGTTAATTGGCGTGTTGCCTGAGCATCAACG
>DUNB01000102.1 GCA_012839585.1 Alcaligenaceae bacterium
AGGTAACTGATCATAGTTCACCGTCAGCTGTTTGTTGGAACCGCGAGCGATCTCCCAAGCATGCCCCAACAGACCAAAGCCTGTCACATCCGTTAGTGCATGGACGCCTTCCATGGTGGCTAAAACACTGCCTGGTTTATTGAGTTGCGTGGTGCTTTGGATCATCACCGCATAATCAGCATCAGACAGCTGATTTTTCTTGAACGCTGCCGACATCACACCAATACCCAAGCCTTTACCTAAAATCAGCACATCACCTGCTTGAGCCGAGGCGTTTTTACGGACTTGTTTGGGGTGCATAAGCCCCATCGCTGCTAGGCCATAGATAGGCTCTACCGAGTCAATGGAATGGCCACCTGCCACAGGGATTCCTGCTGCCTGACACACATCAGCGCCCCCTTTAAGGATTAGCCCAATGTCCGCCTTATCCATCACATTAATAGGCATCCCTACAATCGCTAACGCCATAATCGGCGTGCCACCCATCGCATACACATCCGACAGCGCATTGGTGGCTGCGATACGACCGAAGTCATACGGATCATCCACGATGGGCATGAAAAAGTCAGTGGTCGCGATTAAGGCTTGTTCATCGTTGAGTTGATAGACCGCGGCATCATCAGCCGTATCCGTGCCGACCAGAAGATTGCTATAGCCTTGCATCGCCGGCATAGCAGAAAGCAATTCAGACAGTACACCTGGGGCGATCTTACAGCCGCAACCACCACCATGGGCAAGCGAAGTCAGACGCACCGCGTCAGTAGAGGAAGAATTTGACATGAGATTGGCTCCGAAACTCGAAAGATTGGCAAAACACGTTGCACTAAAGGCCAAATAAAGATGGCGGAAGGTAGCAGGAGTCGAACCTACCTAGGAATGTCTAACACCCCCAACTGGGTTTGAAGCCCAGCCGCATCACCAGACACGAATACCTTCCATGTGATCGATATTAATTATCTATACAGATAATTAATTAAACACCGTATTATCGGGACGAATAAGATGTCTATCCCGCAAACGACGAGTATAGCCAATTCGTTCAAAAAACTCGAGGATTTGTATGGTTCTTTTACGACCTAAAGACAAATGATCTCTAAATTCGGCCGCCTTGAGTCCTTTTTCACCGGCTAATTCAGCAAAACGCGTCGCCAGATCCACCACATGATCACGATGATAGTATAAATCACGTACCACCTGGAACAACACGCCTTGACGCACTAGCTTACGACCTAAAGCACGCAACTGATCTTCTGGGACCTCGAGCGTTGCCGCCATATCACGCACCCACGGTGGGTTGTATTGACCCGCATACGACAGTCCAACCAGTTGATGGGCGATGGATTCCTCTTCGGGACTAAATGCTACGGTATGTGCAGTAAGGTGATACCAAGGCCCATTTAGCGCCAAACGCTGTCGCTGCAAGAGCTCTTGCAATGCACCTAGCCATAACGTGTCCGACGCTTTGGGCGCCACCATACGACGCAAACGCGCTGCCTCTACGCCGGGCTCATCGGGATAGCGCTCGTGCGCCTCGGCCAAAACGCTCTCAATACGGGCTAACAGCGCATCCCACGCATTTTGATGAATTAAAACCTGATCCGCTGAACGAGAGGACTTAACCCAATGCGTAGAGGCCGGCACCACCAGACTGTTTAGCTCGCCACCGATGAGTCGTTGTAAGAAAAGCTGCTCTAGACCATAAGGCGCCTGACGTAGTAATGGTTCTAGACCTCTTCCATCAAAATAGCTTTCTACACCATCTAACCACGCTAAACGAGTCAATGCCCTACGTTTGCGGTCCGGCGCATTCGGATCTAGTACCACCCCACCACCTACGGTCAGCTTTGCCTGCGCATTACGCAAAATAAAGCGATCATTAGGCATCGTACAGATAGGCGTCTCAAACACCAATTGCGCTAGAGCAGACTGCCCCGGTTGGATGATGTCTTGACTCAGCGGCACCACATGCGCTAAATAGTGCGCCGCCCCAATATGTACGTGTAAAGGAGACCAGGTTTTAATCGCGGCATCAGCGTTATCTAATAAGCGCAAACGCACATCAATGCGTGACGAAGGCTCAAAACAGCGCGCATCGGCGATCCAATCGCCCCGCTGTACTTGATCTTTGGCTATAGCGGCTAAATTCAGCGCACAACGTTGTCCGGCACGAGCTGTTTCGCTGGGTGTATTCTGTGCATGGATACGACGTACTCGTACCGGCTTATTAGCCGGCATTAAACGCAGGTCGCTCTGTGTGTCATTAAGCTGTGCTAATCCAGCATAAACGGTACCTGTGACGACGGTACCCTGTCCATCTAGGGTAAAAACCCGATCTACCGCCAGACGGAACAGGCCGTCGGCAGCGCGTTGACCTAATTGCTGAGCCTGTTCACGCAAATGCGCATCTAATTCTGGCACGCCATCACCCGACAGACTATCCACATAAAAAAATGGAGACGTCGCTAAAAACGTGTTTTGTAAAAGCGCGTTAAGTTCCGTGTGCAGCGCTTCGATTTGTTCGGCAGAGGCACGATCCTTTTTGGTGATGACTACACAGCCACGATTTAACCCCAGCAACGATAAAATGGCGATGTGCTCTACAGTCTGTGGCATCACCCCATCATCCGCAGCCACAATCAGCATGGCATAATCAATGCCCGTTGCCCCCGCCACCATGGTATGAACTAGGTTTTCGTGCCCTGGCACATCCACAAAACCAAGAATATCGCCATTAGGCAAGGGGCTATACGCATAACCCAACGCAATGGTAATGCCACGCTTTTGCTCGTCCTGCAGGCGATCAGTATTCACACCGGTTAAGGCTCGAATTAACGCGGTTTTCCCATGGTCAATATGACCGGCTGTACCAACAATCATGCTAAGGAATCACTCCATAAAGCCTGTAAATACGCTAAGTCGTCGGCGCTCAAACAGCGCAAATCCAAATACAACGTGTCATGGTGTATACGTCCAATCACAGGGCGAGCTAAACCACGTAACCATTGCTCTATTTTCATGATGGCGCTACCTGCTCGACCAGAACCCACATAACGCACCGTCAAGCCGTAACTAGGCAGCACATCAATAGGCATTGCACCACTGCCGATTTGACTGAGCATCGGCTCAGCCTCGACCTGATAGTCCGCCCCCACCTGTTGTTGCAAACACGGCAGCAATACATCGGCCTGTTGTTTCATTTCGTGCTGAGGTCTGGTCAATAAGCGCAACGTAGTCAGACGCTCGGCCAACCGTTCTGGACTGCGGTAAAGTGCCAAAACCGGTTCCAGCGCGGCCAAGGTGAGTTTACCTACACGCAGGGCCCGTTTTAGGGGATTCTTTTTGATGGCTTGAATATAGTCTTTACGGCCCACGATGATGCCTGCTTGAGGACCACCCAATAATTTATCACCGCTAAACGTCACCACATCAGCGCCTGCCTCGATGGTTTGTCTTACGGTAGGCTCATCCGGTAAGCCCCACTGTGCTAGGTTCACCAAGGTACCACTACCCAAGTCTACCGTGGTAGGAATGCCGTGTTGGCGGCCTATTTGCACCATTTCCTGCAAGGATACCTCTTTGGTGAAGCCCATCACCGCATAGTTACTGCAGTGCACCTTCATCAACATGCTGGTGTTTTCCGTGATGGCATCTTCGTAATCGTGTGCATGAGTTCGGTTTGTGGTGCCGACCTCAACCAACTGTGCACCAGCCCGCTTCATGATATCGGGGATACGGAATGCCCCACCAATTTCAACTAATTCGCCACGCGATACGATGACCTCTTTATCAGTCGCCATCGTCCCTAACATAAGCAATACCGCTGCGGCATTGTTATTGACTACCGTCGCGGCCTCCGCACCAGTGAGTTCACAGATCAACGCCTCGACCAGATCATCTCTGTCGCCACGTTTACCTGTGCGGATATCAAACTCTAAATTCGATGGTGTTTTTAACGCTGTCACCACAGACTGAATCGCCTCGTCAGGCAATAAGGCGCGACCCAAGTTGGTGTGCAACACGGTCCCCGTTAGGTTAATCATGGAACGCAATTTGGGTTGCACATGCGCGCTGAGTTGGGCGCTAAAGCGTTCAACCAACGCGGCGGGTTCCAGTTGGGCTAAGGGCAACTGCTGCGCCAAAGCCAATTGGCGTAGCTGATTAAGCATCTGGCGCAACTGCTGGGTCACCAGCTGATGGCCATGCTGTTCGATCAGAGCCGCTATCTCCGCCTGTTTTAACAAGCGATCTACTGCGGGAATATCTGCCACTTGGGCTAACACATCATTAGACTGACAAGGCGTTGACATAGTTACTCTTCGCTTGAGGACTGTTGCCACAATAACGGGTTGTCATTCACACGGAAGAAGCCTTCCTCGCCCATTAAGACATCGAGCTCTAAACTGGCCAAATCATCCGCTACGGCCTCTACCATTTGATCTTTTTCTTGGTAAAAGATCTTACGATAGGTATTACATTTACCGCAGGCTTCTGCTTTGATTGCCTCGGAGCCACCCTCTATAGAGTGGAAAGCAATTTTTTCGGTGTCTTCACAATGGGTGCAAGTCACGCGTACGATATGCCACTCGGTAGAGCACAACGAACAGGTGGCATAGCGCATGCCTTCGCGGGAACCACCAATGCGTACAACCGTAGACACAGGCAAGCTACCACAACACGGGCAGACCCCAAATGGGCTTACCACAGGCAATTGCTCTGTATCAAAATCGATGCTCAGACGTGTCCAGTACACCTGTAGGGCTGCCATCACAAAGGGCGCACGCGCCGCATCAATACCCTCTTCGAAACGTGCTAGAACGGCATCAGCCAGGGTTTCGAGCTTTTCAGGGTGTTCTTTACTATCTGTAGCCATCGCTTGCAAAATGGCTTTGGCGGCATCAGACACATCCGTCTGTTTTTCAACATAGTCCAAGATGTCTGTCAAAATCGCCAACCACGTTGCATCACGCTGCCAACCCGTTGCCTGCAAGGGTGGCATACCATGCGCCTGAGCGCGTTCAATCACCTCTGTGCTTGCTCCAGGCAAGTCTTTGTATTTAGCCAAGGCCTCATGCTGTGCATCGGCCACGTGGGCCATCAACAATAAATAACCACTGATCTCGCTATCTGCTGCTAATTGACGCAAGCGGTTCGCACGCTCTTGAAACACAAATCGTTCTTGAGCTTGAAAAATACGGGGAATATGGGTGTGATCTAAACTTTCGATCTCACCACGGGGCAGGATGCGTTGCATCTGAACTCCTAGAAAAATACGGCTGCTATCGCCAACAAGTAACGATAGCAGCCATTTTAGCCTTACTGCAGAAAAAACTTATTCTGCGTCAGGGTTACGTACGATACGACGATACCAGTCACGGTGGTTTTTCCATGCCCAACCGGGAGAAACGGTTCCGCGTGTCATCGCACGCACAGAACCTTTAACCCAGATTGCTGCGTAGATGTGGATAATAATCACACAAATTAGCAGGAAGGCAAAGATAGCGTGTAGCAATGAAGCTAGACGCACCAACTCGATTCCGAATAAGTGCGAAAAGTATTCACGCCACATCACAAAACCAGAAGCCATCAAGCCAAGCATTAGAATAACTAACACATAAAACAAGACTTTTTGACCACCGTTGTAACGATCGGCATCGGGTACACCCGCGGTTTCACCTTTTAACACCGTGGACATGTTTGAGAGCCACTCTTTGTCTTTTTTCGTTATTTTGTTGAAACGCCATAAACGAATTGCAAAGAGAAAGAAACAAACAAACATCACGACCCCAATAAAGGGATGCAGGATGCGAGACCAGGTTCCGCCACCTAAGAGATTGCTCATCCAATAGAAAGCGGGGTGAAAAAACGCCAGACCAGAAGCTGCTAGAAGCACAAAGCTTAGAGCAATGATCCAGTGATTAATACGCTGGCCCGGTGTATACCGAACGATAGAGTACTTTTTAGGATCAGACATGAGTTTCCTCCTTGGCTGCGCGCTCATCCTCTTCGGTGACCTCTACTGGG
>DUNB01000103.1 GCA_012839585.1 Alcaligenaceae bacterium
CTGGTCTTGCTTTGTCCGTAGCTCGAAGAAAGGGTTAAAACCGTTTTATCATAACTCTCAGAGTTCGATAACTGCCTATCTAGCGAGTCCTGACGGTATTTTTCATATATACGAACTGCCTCTATGTGATCTTCTTCTGTTCGCCCAGAACACTCTTCTGTCACTTTCACATCCTTGCTAGTTATTTAGTGTTATTGCCTAAAATCACTACTTGTCAGTTTGGTGAAAACTGTATAAGTTTTTTCACGTACCTTGGAGTACACTCTAATGCAACTGTTTTCTCATCTGTGAATTTAACCTCAACAATATTTTTACTTTCAGAGTAAAAAGAGCCAGCAACTGCAACTACAAAACCAATTATGACACCTATAATATTGAGAAAAAAACCGAGCATGATGCTAAGCATAACCGCGCCTACTAAAAACCCAAAGACTCCAAATTTTTTCTCCTTTATAACATTTGCAGATACAGATTGAATTTGCTCTGGCAAATATATCCCCCTGGCTGCACCCTCAATTACTAGCTGTTGATCTTTGCTAATATACGCACTACCTTTTACCCCAAAACTACCACCTTGTATCTTCATTAATTCACCAAATAAATTTTGTACTCAATGTAATACGAAACCTTCTTTTGGGCTTCAATTATTTAAAACATGTGTTAACGCTATTTTTTTATGACCCACCATCCACCCCAGCCAATAGCTAGAGGAAGGATGGCCAGTAAGATGTGAGTGCGCGCAAAAACCAACCAGAATCCACTCCCCATCTCTGGATACACTACATAAATCCAGTTGAAAATAACTAGAGTACTGACAATCAGCCATATCAACGTTATGACTATTGAAAGTTTTAAAACCCGATTCATAATACTTCCTTAATACAGCTAAAATCGATTCACTTGGCGCTTGACAGCATAGCCAGTGCTTGAGCCCATAACTCGTCTGTATTATCTACACGAAAATAAACGTCCTCTTCACCACCACCTGCACCGTGAGCAATAACCCACTTTGTAGCGGTGGGGTTATTACCAAAAAGCGCCCCACCATCAGCATTACTATTTGGCACCGTAAACTGATGTGACAGGGCAGGATGACCGTGAAGCCCATCTAGTGATTTAACCGCCAAAACTGAAATAAGAAGTGTATGACTTCCTCCACACTCAGAATGTCCACACTCAAATGTCACCTTAAAGTTAGGCTTCCAATCATCAATTGACGCTGGGTTATGCCACCACTGCCATCCAGCCAGATCAAAGAAAGCTGCCCAAGTCGCCTCCAGCTTAGTATTAAACTGTATACCGTTATAAATCCCTGTCATTTCAATATACCTCTTATAGCTTTGTGATTATTCAGCCAAGCTGAGTGGTGCGTTGGCTCTCTTTTGCTTGAGCGCCTTATTAATTGGCTTTCTTATGTGCAAATTTATAGCGGGTAATAAATACAAAAAACAGTCCAACAACAAACAAAATAGCCCCCGGTGCAGCATCAGTGATAGCGGACTCAGCTCCAAAAAACTTAGCTGTCCAGCTTGTCGAGCCTGCCACCCCATTTAAAAACAACCCTATACCTCCAAGTACGCACACTAAACCTAGAGCAAGACCAATTATAGAGTAGAAAAGCTCGTACTTAGCGAGTGACAACTGTGTATCGGGGTCGGTACTAGGGTCAATAAATGACTGATTCACCATAAATACTCGCGTCTCATTTTCCTTATCTTCAGCTCCCATGACCACCCCACCCAATTAAAAACTTTCCGCTGTTTATTTCTCTATCAGAAATGCATTATTTAATCAGTAATCGCACTAACATCTATTTCACCCGACAAAAGCCGTGGAAGTAACGTGTCTCGAATTTCTGCTAACGTCTTGGTTTGAAGTATATTTTTAGTGATTAGCTCATAAATAATTTTAACTGTATCACTATAGTTTGTAATTATGCCTTGCGAGGGAACAATGACAGGTATTTCTCTAAAGCTAGTTCTACTAATCTCAGCAAACGTAGTACCACCAGCCCTACCTTTTATTTCCTCCATGCTTGCCGAGCACCACTGAAGCACATACTCGGGGGTAAGCACCTTATCGCACTTCATTGCAATATACCCCTGGTTGATCGCCACAGGTATTTTAGCAAGAGCAAGGTAGCCCACAGGTGCGCGAGAAGACATTAAAACAGTATCAACTGAGAGTAAACGAGAGCTTATTTTAGCTAAGCCTTGTTCAGTAATCTTTCTGCTTGTATCAGTTAAAATCTTATCCTGTAACGATGATAAATCTTTAGGTGTAGTCCAGTTTATAACCCCATCATCCCAATACTCAGGGTTCTTTGTTGATGGTGTACCGCCACCAACAGCCGTAACAGCCTCACCAATTGACTCTATTTTCCAACCATAAGGTATTTCCCCCAGCTCACTATCCTGCATTTCTGACGGGAATAACTCAGCAGTAGATTTCAGTTTATCGTATTGTTCTGGCGATACATTCTTGAACTGTTCAAGCTCAGCATTGTTCTTTCCGGAAATTGCTGTCATGGCTGCAAGCAGAGCATCTTCTTCTGTACCACCAGCGTCCAGTACAGCTATCTTTGCTTTGGTTGGCTCAAAGTCTACGAACCAGCTTTTGAAGATAGCTTGAGCCATCTGTTCGAGGGTTTGGTTGACATTTTGGTTGTTTTCAATTCTTTCATCTATCACACCAAGTATTCGTGAGATTCTTTTTTGAATCTTATAGGAAGGGATTCTAAACTCTGCATTTTTAACCACCAGACCTGAAATTTCTTTAAAAGTAGACCCACTGGCCAGACTCTCTAAGTAATCTTTGCTAGATTTCAATAAATAGTAAAAAAACTCAGGATCGTTATCTTCTTTTAAAATTAAGCTCTTGAACCCTTGGTTTGTAGTCACTGTATTACGAGCTATGGCGACATAACCGATAGGGGCACGGCTTGTCAGTAACACACTGTTCTTTGGTAATATTTTTGCACTACTATTATCCAACCCTAGCTGAGTAATAGATCTTTCACCTTTGCTTATATAGCGTTTTTTATATCCAGATAAATCCTTGGGTGTAAGCCAGGAAATATCTCCACCATAATACTCAGATACTTTCGTAGAAGGAGTGCCACCGCCAGCAACATCAGCAACATCTGATAGCTTCATAAGAGGCCACTTACAAGCCATAACCTACCTCCATAAGCTTCTTTTTAAGTTCTTTTTCAAGGACAGCCCCGGCATTAAGCTGATCTGCAAGTAGTGATGTTAGATCATTCATTTTTTCTGCAAAAGGTTCACCATCATCTTCTACTTCGGCAGCACCAACATAACGCCCAGGTGTTAATGCATAATCATGCTTAGCAATGTCTTCAAGAGTTGCGCTTTGGCAAAAGCCTTTAACATCCTCATAAGCTTTTTCGTCCGCAAAAGCTGTACCACGCCAGCGGTGATAGGTTTGCGCTATTTCATGTATTTCATCATCGGTAAAGGCGATCTGAACACGAGAAACTTGTTCTTTACCCATATCACGACAGTCAATAAACAAAACCTCGTTACGGCGGTCTATATTGCCTTTTTTTCCTGCTGTTTTGTCTTTGGATAAAAACCATAAGCACACAGGTATCTGTGTATTAGTGAATAGTTGACCGGGCAAAGCAACCATGCACTCCACTAGGTCGTCATCAACCATAGCTTTGCGGATCACACCTTCATTAGAGGTGTTAGTGGTCATAGAGCCGTTAGCCAATACGATACCCGCACGACCATCACCCGCTAATCGGCTTAGCATGTGCTGTAACCATGCGTAGTTCGCATTATTTACTGGTGGAACACCCCACTTCCAGCGCGGGTCATCGGCTAGCTGCTCACCACCCCAGTTCGATATGTTAAAAGGAGGGTTTGCTAGAATATAATCAGCTCGGAGACTAGGGTGCTGATCATTCGTAAAAGTGTTGCCATAAGTCTTACCCAAGTCACCGCGCAGGCCATGTACTGCTAAGTTCATTTGACACAATCTACGTGTAGTAGCCATCATTTCCTGGCCGTAGATCGGCAAATCACCATCTTCATTAAAGTCTTTTTCATGCGCTCTCATAAAGCGTAATGACTGCACAAACATACCGCCTGAGCCGCAAGCAGGGTCATACACCTTGCCTTTATATGGAGCTAGTATTTCTACTAGCAAAGTCACAACTGACTTGGTGGTATAGAACTCACCAGCTCGCTGGCCTTCAGATGCAGCAAACTTGCCTAAAAAGTACTCGTACACCTCTCCAAACACATCACGGCTATTATGCTGCTCTGGATCAAACTTAAGGCGAGCGAGAATAACCATTAGCTCACCGAGCTTTCCTGCCGGCAACTCAAGACGACCAAAATCACGGTAAAGAACACCATTAAGGTTTGGGTTTTCATCCTCAATGGACTTCATTGCCTTATCAAGACGTTGCGCTAGGTCATCAGCAGTAGAGTAAGTTACAAGATTACTGAACCTTGCCTCTTGCGGAATCCAGAACACGTTATCTTGCTCATAGGAGTCTCGATCTTCAGCATAGGAAGCTGCCAACTCTTTAAGCAGCTCTTTGTCCTCAACGTACATAATATGCTCAGGGTCAGACAAGCGCTTTTCAATCACTTTGGCTTGTGCGCCAAACATATCACTGACGTACTTGAGGAAAACTAATGCTAGTACAGGGTGCTTGTACTCAGCGGCTGTTACAGAGCCACGTAAAGCGTTAGCTGCTCTCCACAAGTGTTCTTTGAACTCATTATCAGTCATTACTTTTCCCCATTTTCGATGTGAGCAGGGTTTTCTGGATAACCCTCTCTTGTTAGTGAGGCGTTCAGGGTTACTCGTGATACGCCGAAATGCTTAGCGACTTCCGTC
>DUNB01000104.1 GCA_012839585.1 Alcaligenaceae bacterium
GAGCCCCAGCAACACGGCTAAAAAGATGATAAGAGTGATCAAAAAGGGAAGTGCGGTGGCGCGAACGCTCACATTTAAGAGTCTCTGTAAGTTCATTTCGATCACCACAAATCCAACCAGGGTGAAGATCCAAAAAGCCAAAACCGCTAAACGAGGCGTCCCTTCGCTCCATTTCAACAGCACACCAGGATTGGCCAGGGCCAATACCACTGAGGCTGCCACAGCACCTGCGGCGAACCACCGCACAGCACGGTGCCCCCAAACAACGGCACGCATACGAAGCTCACCCCCTTCGCGCATGACCAACCACGAGGCCCCCAACAACACATAGGCGGCCACCGCACAAACCCCCATAAACAGCACAAACCACAGATAGCCACCGCCACCCTGATAGTTAATAATCACGGTGCCCAATAACAAGCCATGGGAAAATGCGGTCATCAGTGATCCCACCGCAAAACCGTATTGCCATAAATGCTGCTGTTCAGCAGGAGCCCGCAAGCGCAGCTCAAAGCACACCGATCTGGCCATGACGCCTAAGGCTAAAAACATCAACGGCAGGTGCAGCTGCGCCATCACCTCGGCCCAAGCCTGCGGAAAGGCCACCACAAAAATCCCCAAACCTAAAAAAAGCCAAAACTCATTGGCATCACGCCACGGGCTTAATAAGGCCATCATTCGAGGTCGCAAAGGCTCTGGCGCAACCAAAGATAAGCAGCCTACGCCTATGTCGAAGCCATCTAAGATCGCCCCAGCTAAAACCGTTAGCATCAAAACCAGAAAAAAAAACAGCGGTAGCCAAAAAGCAGGATCGGTTGGCGCCAAACCCACCGCCGTCGATAAAAGCTGAATCATGCTCGCCCCCTACGTCTTGCGACTGAAACCACCCCATAGCGCGCCACCTGACGCACTAGGGCAATAAAGCCCACCACCACGAGGACATAGCTGAGGCCGTAAGCAAAGAAACTAAAAACACTCTGCGCCAAAGTGGGTTGGGAGTAAACCTCGGTCAAGGTCACCGTCTGCGCCACGACAAACGGCAAATTACCAAACAACTGGTAAGCCATGCCGCTCAAAAGTAACAACGGCCCTAAGCTGCCTGCACAAACCGCCAACACACGCCGATGGGTCAAGCTTAACGCGCTGGGATCGTAGTGCTTTAACACGCCTAAGCGCCACCCTTGTAAAAACACAAACAAAGCGAGTAAGCCAGCCAACATAGCCACACGCAAAGACCAAAAAACCAATCCTACAGGCGGGCTCATGCCGGCCACCTGGTCTAAACCAAACCAAGTGCCATCCGCCTCTGTACCCAGCCAAGCTCGACCGCTATTGGGAAAGCCAAAACTAAAATGGTTGAGCATCTCTGTAGAAGATGGCCAGGCCAACCACAGCCACGAAGGAGCTGCTGTGGAATCCCAATACGCCATTGCGGCAGCGGCCTTGATAGGCTGGTAGTGCGCCACCATGTTGCCATTGCCTATAAAGGCGACCAACAGCAGTAGCCAAGCTGCACTACCTAGATAAATGGCAATTTTAAAGATTCTGCGCTCAGCCTCACCCAAGGGCCTGCGCATGGAGCGTAACACCGAGACGCTCACCATCAACAAAGCCACCATCAAAAAGCTGGCCGCGATAAACAACAACACATACCAAACAAAGCTGGGATTAAATACTACCTCTGTCCAGTTTTGCACCACATAGCTTCCCTCTACCCATTCCGCGCCGGTTGGCGTATGCAACCACGACACCAAAACCAGTAGTCCCAGGGCCACAAAGCTGTTTCCTAACGCCACTAGCAGTACAATGGTGGCATGTAGCCATTCCGTCAGTTGACGCTGGCCAAATAACATCAGACCCAAAAAGGCTGCCTTAAAGACCAAGGCCCCTAATAACGTCACCGCTAACACCGGACTACTTATCGCCTGTATTTTAGGCAGTAGCCCCGACCAAAGGCTGCCAAGCTGAATCAAGACTGGCATACTAGAGGCAAAGCTCACAAGAAAGGCGAGCGCAAACATCCTCACCCAAAACCGATAGACAGGCAGCCAAAGCAAATGCCGCTCTCCCATGGCTCGTAGTCGTAAGAAAAACAGGACCCAAGACAGCCCTAAGCTAATGGCAAAAAAGACCGCCATAAAGCCCAAACTGCCAAAAAACTGTAACTGCGAGAACCAAAGCGCGGAATAGGTCATAATGTGTGCTGATTAAGAGTATTCTGTTGTTATTGCTATAAATGCCAAGTCTACCCACATTACGTGGCAAAATAGACCATTATTCAATTATTTATTCGTTTTTGTGTATGAGCACTGCATCTACCCCGACCCCCGTATCCAATTTTTTACGAAACATCATTGACCAAGATTTAAAAAACCAGCGTCATGCGACAAAATTGTGGGCGGGTCGTCCCGGCCCTGCTGCCATACAATCCACCGGTCAAATTGACCCGGCACGTATTCGCACCCGTTTTCCGCCTGAGCCTAACGGCTATCTACATATTGGTCATGCTAAAAGTATCTGCTTAAACTTTGGTTTAGCGCAAGACTACCAGGGTGCCTGTCATCTTCGCTTTGATGATACGAACCCCGAAAAAGAAGAGCAAGAGTACGTTGACGCCATTATTGACATGGTGCAATGGCTAGGCTACGACTGGAAATTCCAAAACGAAGACAACTTGTACTTTGCTAGTGACTACTTTGAGTTCATGTACGAGTTTGCCCAAGGTCTGGTACAAGCTGGTCATGCTTACGTAGATGAGCAAACGCCCGAAGAGATCCGTATCAACCGTGGCACCTTGACCGAAAAAGGCAAAAACTCGCCTTGGCGTGATCGTCCTGCCGCCGAATCGTTGCAGCTGTTGCAAGAAATGCGCGAGGGCAAACACCCTGACGGCAGCCTCTGTTTGCGCGCCAAAATCGATATGGCATCCCCGAATATCAACATGCGTGACCCCGTCATGTATCGTATCCGCCATGCCGAACACCACCGTACCGGCAATGACTGGTGTATTTACCCTATGTACAGCTGGGCACATCCTGTAGAAGATGCCCTAGAAATGATCACACATAGTATCTGTACGCTAGAGTTCGAGGATCAACGTCCATTTTATAACTGGATTCTAGAGCACTTGCGCGACTTGGGCTTTTTTACCGACCCCCTGCCGCAGCAGTACGAATTCGCACGCCTCTACCTCAGCTACGTGGTCACCAGCAAACGTAAACTACGCCAGCTTGTAGAAGAAAACCACGTAGACGGTTGGGATGACCCACGCTTACCGACCTTGGCCGGTTTGCGTCGTCGCGGTTATACCCCCGAAGCCATTCGTTTATTCTGTGACCGCATTGGGGTATCCAAAGCCGATTCGCGCATTGATTACAGTGTGCTCGAACAAGCCCTCCGAGATGATCTGGATCCCAAGGCGCCTCGTAGTGTAGCTGTGCTGGATCCCATTAAGTTGGTATTAACCAACTACCCCGAGGATCAAGAAGAGCTCTGTTATGCCCCTGTGCATCCACACCAGCCAGAGGCGGGCAAACGCGAATTTCACCTCAGCCGCGAACTTTGGATTGAACGCGACGATTTCCGTGAAAATCCGGAAAAACGTTATTTCCGCTTGTACCCAGGTAATACCGTCCGCCTCAAATACGGTTACATCATTACCTGTACCGGCTTTGATAAAGACGAAAACGGCAACGTAACCACGGTCTACGCTGAATACCTGCCTGATACCAAGAGCGGTACGCCTGGGGCAGATTCCGTTAAAGTCAAAGGCAATATCACTTGGATCAGCACCAAGCACGCCATCGCAGCTGAAATTCGTTTATACGATCGTTTGTTTACCGACCCTCATCCTGACGTGGGCGACAAAGACTTTTTACAGTTGATTAATCCTAACTCTATGCAAACCGTACAGGCATGGGTAGAGCCCGGTTTAGTCGCTGAGCCCGATGCTCACTGGCAGTTTGAACGATTAGGTTATTTTGTGGCGGATCGTGAGTTATCCACCCCTGAAAAGCCCGTCTTAAACCGAACTGCTACCCTAAAAGACAACTGGAACTAATTCGATTAACAGGGGGCAGCGCCCCCCTTTTTTCATTGTGATGGTTATCAAGTGAACGCTCCTCTTACTCGTAAAGGCCCTCAGGCCCTAGATATAAAAAGCGCGACGATCTATACGGTGCGATTGGTATTACACAGCGCCGACACAGCTGAACTACTCGAAGCGCTGCAACTGCGTATGCAAGACGCAGGGGCTTTTTTTCAAAATGAGCCCGTCGTCATTGACAGTAGCGCTTTGCATGAACCTATAGATTGGCCTCCATTAATAGAGGCCTTACGTCAATATCAACTACACCCCATCGGGATGATGGGACAACCTGATCATGAAATCAGTGCGGCTGAACATAATCTACCTACCGTAGAGCTCTCCACCACCAAAACCGTGATAGAGATCCCTGAGCCCACCACAGAACCTGCCCCCATCGAAACCCGTGTCGCCCCCATGATAGTGCGCCACCCGTTACGTTCGGGACAGCGTTTATTCGCGCCTGATGGTGATGTGATTATTGCCGGCATGGTGGGCCAAGGTGCCGAAGTCATTGCCAAAGGCAGTATTTATGTACACGGCCCCTTGCGAGGCAAAGCCATTGCTGGGGCAAATGGGGATAGCAATACTTTTATTATTGCGGCAGAATTTGAACCTGAGCTCATCGCTATTGCTGGTGTCTATAGTGTTATCGAAGACCTAAATGCCAGCCCCTACTACAAACAAGGGGTGATCATACAGCTGGATGGTGAGTCTTTAACATACGAACCATTAGGTTAATAGATGTTAATAGGCTTGCACTCTTAGGCTCTTCGTGCCAGTGTATAGCCTACAATAAACAATGTATTTATCTTGTTTAATGCCCTTTTAAGCGTTAATTGCTAATTTTATTAGCACTTTTATATTTTATTTCTATAATAACAAGCACATGACTAAAAATCTTAAAGGACACACAGCATCATGGCTCGAATAATTGTGGTAACTTCTGGCAAAGGTGGGGTGGGCAAAACCACAACCAGTGCAAGTTTTGCATCTGGCCTAGCTCTGCGCGGCCACAAAACAGTGGTGATTGACTTTGATGTAGGACTACGTAACCTCGATTTAATCATGGGTTGCGAACGTCGTGTGGTCTATGATTTCGTCAATGTCATCCAAGAAGAGGCCTCCCTCAATCAGGCTCTCATCCGAGACAAAAAACTAGAAAATCTGTATATCTTACCTGCCTCGCAGACGCGCGATAAAGACGCGCTCACCAAAGAGGGTGTCAAAAAAGTCCTAGATGACTTAAAAGACATGGGGTTTGAATACATTGTATGTGACTCGCCCGCGGGGATTGAAACCGGCGCCTTAATGGCCTCCTATTTTGCCGATGACGCCCTGGTAGTCACCAACCCAGAGGTTTCCTCTGTGCGTGACTCAGACCGCATCCTCGGTATTTTATCGGCCAAGTCCCAACGCGCCGAAAAGGGCGACACACCGATCAAAGAATACTTGCTCATTACCCGTTACAGCGCTAAACGTGTCGCTGACGGCGAAATGCTTTCTTTACAAGATATCGAGGACATTCTTCGCATCAAGCTCATTGGTGTGGTCCCCGAATCCGAAGACGTGCTCCACGCGTCTAACCAAGGCACTCCTGTTATTCACCTCGAAGACAGTCCTGCGGCCCTGGCCTACGACGACATCATTGCACGTTACTTAGGTGAAGAACGTCCTTTACGCTTCGTTGATTACGAAAAACCCGGTTTCCTTAAACGCCTCTTCGGGGGTAAATAGCCATGTCCTTGCTGTCATTTTTCACTGGCAAAAAAAACAATACGAACAAACCTACAGCCAATGTTGCTAAAGACCGTCTACAGCTTATTTTGATTAATGAGCGTGGCATAGACGGTGTAAGCCCCGATTATTTGCCTCGATTGCAAAAGGAACTAATCGAAGTCATCTCTAGGTATGTACAAATTGATCCGCATGACATTCAGGTGCATTTAGATCGTCAAGATGCACTAGAGGTCCTAGAGGTTAAAATTGAATTACCCTCTGACAAATAAATAAAGCCGGCTTCTGCCGGCTTTATTTATTCTTATTTAGATCTTATTGGCGTTTGCCGATCTGGTCACCTACGATACCACCAATGGCGGCACCACCTACGGTACCAAGCACGCTACCGCCTGTCACAGCCGCACCTGCCACGCCACCAACCCCGGCACCAGCTACACCACCTTTTTGGCGCGAGCTCATATTATCCCAAGTTGAGCACCCTGCCATTAAAGTTAATAATGCAGCAGCGGCAGCGGTTTTCATCATTGTTGTTCGTTTCATCATAAACTCCTTGGGTTCCTTGTTTAATACACAGATGACTCTACGTTACTGCTAAACAAAAAATGTCTCAAGCCAGCAAATGGCATATTGTGTTAGCAGCCGAAAAAAATGTAACAGCCACGTAAATGTGGCTGTTTTCTTTTCAGTAGAATCAAAGCGTCATTCAGAGGTTACCGAGTCTTACTTTAACGCTTTATAACGGATGCGTTTTGGCTTAGCGCCCTCTGCACCTAATCGACGTAGCTTATCTTCCTCGTACTCTTGGTAGTTACCACTGAAGAACTCCACGTGCGAGTCGCCCTCGAACGCCAAGATATGTGTAGCAATACGGTCCAAGAACCAACGGTCATGGCTGATCACCATCACACAGCCCGCGTATTCCAACAAGGCATCTTCAAGCGCACGTAAGGTTTCCACATCTAAGTCGTTAGACGGTTCATCCAGAAGCAATACGTTGCCACCTGCGGCCAAGGTTTTGGCCAAATGCAAACGACCGCGCTCACCACCGGATAAGTTTCCTACGATCTTGTTTTGATCAGAGCCGCGGAAGTTAAAGCGACCTATATAGGCGCGGGCGGGAATCTCAAAACGACCTACTTGCAAAATATCTGAGCCATCAGCAATGGCTTCAAACACGGTTTTTTCTGCAGGTAAGGAAGAGCGTGACTGATCCACATAAGCCAACTGTACGGTTTGACCTAATTTGATCTCGCCGCTATCGGGTTGCTCTTGGCCTGCGATCATACGGAACAAGGTGGATTTACCGGCACCGTTAGGTCCCACAATACCCACAATGGCTCCTGGTGGCACCTTAAAGCTCAGGTCTTCGATCAACAAACGATCGCCATAGGCTTTAGAGACGTTTTTAAACTCGATGACCTCGTTACCTAGACGTTCGGCCACCGGAATGAAAATTTCCTGGGTTTCGTTACGGCGTTGGTATTCGTGAGAGGAAAGCTCTTCGAAGCGACTCAATCGTGCTTTGGACTTGGCCTGACGACCTTTGGGGTTCTGGCGTACCCACTCCAACTCTTTGCGAATGGTGCGCTGACGAGCGGACTCGTTGGCTTCCTCTTGTTTGAGTCGATTTTCTTTTTGCTCTAGCCAAGAACTGTAGTTCCCTTTCCAAGGAATACCATGACCACGGTCGAGCTCCAGAATCCATTCTGCCGCATTATCCAAGAAGTAACGATCGTGCGTCACCGCCACGACGGTACCAGGGAATTTGCTGAGGAACTGTTCTAACCAATGCACACTTTCAGCATCTAAGTGGTTAGTGGGTTCGTCTAGCAACAACATATCCGGTTTGGACAATAACAACTGACACAAAGCAACACGGCGTTTTTCACCACCAGATAGGTTGCCAATGACGGCATCCCAAGGCGGCAAACGCAAAGCATCTGCTGCAATTTCCATTTGTGTCTCGGTATCATCGCTACCACTGGTTGCCGCGGCAGCAATAATGGCTTCTAGTTGAGCTTGCTCAGCTGCCAGCGCATCAAAGTCCGCGTCTGGGTCTGCGTATTCGGCATAGACCTGGTCTAGGCGCTGACGAGCCTCAAAGACCTCGCCCAAGCCCGCTTCGATGGCTTCTCGAACGGTTTGAGTGGGATCCAGTTCGGGTTCTTGTTGTAAGTAGCCAATTTTAATCCCCGGCATGGGGATGGCTTCACCTTCGATCTCTTTGTCCACACCCGCCATAATGCGTAGTAACGTGGATTTACCAGAGCCGTTCAAACCCAAGACACCAATTTTGGCTCCGGGGAAGAAAGATAAAGAAATATCGCGTAGAATTTGACGCTTGGGTGGCACAATTTTGCCCACCCTATTCATTGTATAAACGTATTGGGCCATAGAAACCTAAACAGGATTGATAAGGCTATAGGTACATAGCATCGCTAAAAGCGACTTCATTATATATTACGGTTTGATTAGCAAAATGACTGACTCTGCCACACTTGTATTTAGCACCGAAGACATTGATTTATTAGCACGTACTGCCGATGCATTAAGCTCGTATCTAGGCAAACCCGTTTTGGTTGAAGTCATGAGTGCGGCTGAAACCGGGTTTGAGTGGGCTATCTTTGCTATACCCCTAGATATTAACGAAGATGATAGCGATATTCCAGTGGTGCAGATCGGTGGTGCCCACAGCCGCTTATTAGGTAGCCAGGGCGGCGTCACCATTAACGAAAATGAAACCTACTCGTGTCGCTTTATGTGGGCCATTCAGCGTGCTCACGAAGAAGAAGTGCGTTACATCAAGATCAATCACGAGGGTGATGAAAACGGTTGGGGTGAAACTCTGCAAGAAATTCTCCCCTTTGACTTGAGCTCAGATCCGCTAGCAGACGAAGATGAAGATGCCACGGATCTATTGCAGATGCCTTCACCGTCTACGAAGCGTCACTAATCAGCTAAAACAGGGTTTTAGTGTCTGTAATTTGTCACGCAAATACAAAGCAGCACCTATAGGTGCCATCGAATACACCAGCAAGGTCGCTGGGATACCACGCAACCCGTAGCCAGCTGGTTTTGCTATAGACTGCGCCCGCAGGTGTAAGCCAAATCGGGTATAACGTGCGGCCGCTTTAAAAAACTCTTTGGGTCTATAGTGAAACCAAGGTGTGCAATCCACTACCGTATCATAGGCCAAGAGCCACATACCCAAAGCATGCTTGGCCACGTGACTACGCCCCTGGTGCGACAGTGAGTCACCGCTATCGTAATACACTCTATAGACCTGGTTTACAAAGCGTGTTTTATAACCTGCTCGCGCAATGCTACGCCACACTAGGCTTTCGGGCACAAAGCCCTCTATGTGTTCAGGAAAGGGAAAGCGCTGCATCACTGCGGTGCTTAAACAGCCGAATTTTTCCCCTTTGACGTTGAACTTAAACTGCAGATCTAAGGGGTTCGCATCAAACTGATCATAGGGATACATATCGCCCACAATTCGTCCTGACGGTGCTTTGCAAAGCCCTGTCACCGCTACGTACTGCCTGCGCTCTGCCTCTGGTATTTCACGCCAGGTCCTGGCCATATCGTATAGCGCGTTGGTCTCTAAGCTGTCATCGCTGTCCAAGGCGACAATCAACTCGCCTTGCGCGGCACTGACGCCCGTATTAAGCGCCACTTTTTTATGCTGGTTTTGCTGCCAAATATAATGAATAGGAAAAGACGCCTCTTGCTTCCAGTTCTCGATCAGCTGTTGGGTGTGATCCGTTGAACCATCGTCCACTACAACCCACTCGAAGTCTTGGAAGCTTTGCTCGCATAACGACTCGTACACCCGTTCCAAAGTATGGGCGCGGTTATACGTAGGCGTCAGCACGGTGAACTGATAACGCCAAAGAGGCCCCGCTAAAGGTCTTGGGTCCGACATGACTATGCGTCTCCTGATAGTTTTCTCTCTGGGCTAAGGACTCATCCTTTTAGCCTAGGTAAATAATAGTAGACGAAAAAAAACCACAGATCAGGAATCTGTGGTTTTACTTGCTTTAATTACAATTAGCAACAGAAGTAAAGGCGTGGTAAATGCACTACACTTAAAAGCTGTTAGTCTAATGTAGTCAGCTAATTAAGCGCGTTTTACTTTTTCTAGCATTTTAAACACGCTTTTAGGTGAGCGTGCATATAAACGTTTGAAAGCCTTACCCAAGCAACGACGCTCTAGGGTGTTACGGCTTGTGCGTTTGATTTCAGCCATTGAAATTCTCCGGGTACGTAAACAAAGCTAAGAATTATACAAGCATACTTAGCCATAGATATAGTAGATTTTAGCGCATACTGTCCCTATATACAAAGCACGCCTTTCTTTATCGTCTTTGCCTTACCTTAAATGATTCTATGACCTCTCAAATTCGTCTCTACGGTGCTCGTCAAAATAACTTAAAAAATCTGGATGTCAGCTTTTATACGGGAAAAATCACTGTCTTAACCGGGGTCTCCGGCTCTGGCAAATCCTCCTTAGCCTTTGACACCCTGTATGCCGAGGGACAACGACGTTATGTGGAGACCTTTTCTCCCTATGCGCGTCAGTTCTTAGATCGCATGGATAAGCCACAGATCGATAAAATCGAAGGCATTCTGCCCGCTATTGCCATTGATCAGGTCAACCCTGTGCGTAACTCCCGCAGCTCGGTGGGAACGATGACCGAGCTCAATGATTACCTCAAACTGCTCTACGCACGTCTGAGTCACCTGCATTGTCGGCAGTGTGGCCAAGTCATTCACCACGAGGATGCGCAACGCATTGCTGCCGAATTACAAACACGCTGTGCAGAGCATGATCCACGCTTGGTGCTGACCTTTGCCATTGATGTGCCCAGCAACTTCAGTACCGAAGAGATCCAACAGTTCTTAGAGCAACAAGGCTATACCCGTTTACATAGCCCACAAGTCGCGCCCAAAAAATCAAGAAAAAAAGACGCCACCCAACGCCTCTATGTCATTCAGGATCGCTTTAGATTAAGTCGTGCTGAACCCGCTCGTCTGATGGAAGCCTTAGATGCCGCTTTGCACTATGGTCATGGTCACCTCAGTGTTTTTGCGCTAGATGAGGAAAAAAACGAAACGCAATGGAACTTCAGTGCCGGTCTACACTGCGCAACGTGCGATATTGACTACAACACCCCTCAGCCCAGTACCTTTTCCTTTAACTCTCCTCTTGGCGCCTGTGAAACCTGTAAGGGCTTTGGGCGGGTCATGGGCATTGACTACGGGCTGGTCATTCCGGATGAAAACAAAAGCCTACTCGAAGGCGCCATCAAACCCTGGCAAACCGAATCCAACAAGGTGCATCAAAAAGACCTGGAGCGTTTTGCCAAGGAGGCGGGTATTCGATTAGCCGCCCCCTGGAATACCTTAAGCGCAGAGGAAAAAAAATGGGTGATTGAGGGCGCCGCTGATTTCAAAGGCGGCACCCGGGCATGGAAAAGCCAATGGTATGGCGTACAACGCTATTTTGATTGGCAAGAATCACGTGCCTATAAAATGCACGTGCGGGTCATGCTGTCTAAATACCGCAGCTACAACACCTGCCCTACCTGTGCCGGTTCACGCCTCAAACCCGACGCACTGCTCTGGCGCTTAGGCCATCAAACCGCCGAACACGATCCCAAGCCTTACACGCGTTTTATGCCCATCAATACCGATTGGGATACCGCTCAGCTAAACGCCTTAGCCGGTTTTCATATCCATGACTTGATGCGTTTACCCATTCACTCGGTGCGAGACTTTTTTGCCACGTTACAATTTGATGGGGAGTTAAACGCTGCCACGCAGTTACTTCGCGACGAGATTAACACCCGACTTCGTTTTCTGTGCGAAGTGGGTTTGGGTTATTTGTCGCTTGACCGACAAAGTCGTACGTTGTCCGGTGGCGAGGTCCAGCGGATTAACCTAACGACCGCCCTGGGGACCTCTCTAGTCAACACTCTTTTTGTGTTAGATGAGCCCTCTATAGGACTTCATCCTTTTGATATGCACCGCATTGTGCACATCATGCAGCGTCTACGTCGCAACGGCAACACCCTGGTTGTGGTGGAGCACGACCCACAAGTCATGGTTGCAGCCGACCGTATCCTAGACATAGGACCCGGCCCCGGTGAGCGCGGTGGTCAAATCATGTTCGATGGCGCCCCACAACAATTACGCGATGCCAACACCCTCACGGGTGATTATTTAAGTGGACGTAAAAGCATCGACGCCCCCTTACCTCAAGCCGTTGCTGCTCATACCCCACGACTGATTTTACAAGGGGTGCGCGCGCACAACCTGAAAAACATCGAGGCCAGCTTTCCCCTACAACGACTGGTTTGCGTCACAGGGGTTTCTGGATCGGGTAAATCCACGCTGATCCAAGACGTTCTCTATCCGGCCTTACTCAAACACTTTGGCGAGGCCACCGAGGCACCGGGTGCTTTTGATGCCTTACTCGGCGCAGAGCAAATTGCCGAAGTGGTGATGGTGGATCAATCCCCCATTGGCCGCACTGCGCGCTCTAACCCTGCCAGCTATGTAGGCGCCTTTGATGCCATTCGCAAACTCTTTGCTCGTGCCCCCTTGGCTCAAGAGCGTGACTATAAACCAGGCACCTTTAGCTTCAACAGTGGCGATGGTCGTTGCCCTAGCTGTGGCGGCACCGGTTTTGAGCACATTGAAATGCAGTTTTTATCCGATGTGTACCTACGCTGCCCCGATTGCCAAGGCAAACGTTTCCGCCCTGAAATCCTAGAGGTCCGTATTGAGCATCTAGGGCGTAGCGCCTCCATCGATGAGGTGCTAGCGATGACCGTCAACGAAGCGCTTAGTTTTTTTGCTGGTTTGCATGATGTACAGCGTGCGCTCGCTCCTCTGGCCGATGTGGGCTTGGATTACTTAACCCTAGGTCAACCCGTCCCGACTTTATCTGGTGGGGAGGCACAACGATTAAAGCTCGCCGGTTATTTAGCCGAAGCCTCCAAAAGCCGCCTCGCTGCAGCCAAGGTCGCCAAAAAAGGTAAGCTCTTTTTGTTCGACGAGCCAACCACTGGTTTGCACTTTGATGATATTGCTAAATTAATGCAGGCCTTTAGAAAGCTATTAGCCGCGGGACACTCGTTAATCGTCATCGAACACAACTTAGACGTCGTGCGCGCTGCTGACTGGGTCATCGACCTAGGCCCTCACGGTGGTGATGCCGGAGGGGAGATCATTGCCACCGGCAGTCCTCAAGACATCATGCAACAGCCGCAGTCCCTCACTGGGCAGGCCTTGCAGGACTACCAACAGCACATGGTTGGCACGCATGCTATCGCCTTGGCTGAGCCCGCCGCTACCTATAGCGGCACTGACCATGTGGATGATCAATCTATCCATATACTCAATGCCCGCGAACATAATCTTAAGAACATTCAGGTCAGTATTCCTCGCGATACTTTTACCGTCATTACGGGCGTATCCGGATCCGGTAAATCCACCTTAGCCTTTGATATCTTATTTAATGAGGGCCAACGTCGTTATTTAGAATCACTGAATGCTTATGCGCGCTCTATTGTGCAGCCAGCAGGACAACCGGATGTGGATGCTATTTACGGCATCCCTCCCACGGTAGCTATTGAGCAGCGCACGAGTCGTGGCGGCTATAAGTCCACGGTAGCCACCATGACCGAGATCCATCACTTTCTACGCTTGCTCTACGTCAAGCTCGGTACCCAAATGTGTCCAAGCTGTCAGGTCCCGGTTGAGCCCCAAAGCCCTGAGCAAATCACCGCCCAACTACTGCGCGATCATAAAAACCAACGCATTCAACTCTACGCACCTCTTATCGTGGCGCGCAAAGGCTATTACACCGATTTAGCCAAATGGGCGCACGCCAGAGGTCACCAGCACCTACGCGTGGATCAGGCCTTAATTCCTACCGATGCCTGGCCGCGCTTAGATCGCTATAAAGAACACAACATTGAGTTACCGATCGCTGACATAACTGTAAGTGCCAAAGATGAAGAAACGCTACGCCAAGCAGTCAAATCGGCACTAGAACAAGGTCAACAAACCCTGTTAGTGGTGACAGAAAAATCGGAGCAACGCTTCTCTACGGCCAGAGCGTGTCCAAGCTGCGGCTGTAGCTTTCCCGAGCCCGACCCTCGCCTCTTTTCCTATAACTCCAAGCATGGCTGGTGCCAAAGCTGCTTTGGTACCGGTTCCGTCATTGCCGGTTTTGATGCCGAGCAAAGCGGCGAAGAGGCCAAATGGGTCAATGCTGACGATGACAACGCTTCCACCCTGCCCACCACCTGTCCGAGTTGTGCTGGACAGCGACTCAACCCAGTGGCTTTGGCCTTTAGGTGGCATGACTCGGGCATCGCCCAACTCTCTGCGCTCTCTATTAATGATGCACATCAATTTTTTGAGCAATTACACTTATCCCAACGAGAAAAAGACATTGCGCGCGATATGCTCAGCGAAATCCACCATCGTCTTCGCTTTATGCAAGAAGTAGGCTTGGGCTATTTAGGGCTGGATAGAGCCGCTCCCACCCTCTCCGGTGGCGAGGCACAACGTATTCGCTTAGCCGCTCAATTGGGCTCTAATTTACAAGGAGTTTGTTATATTTTGGATGAGCCCACCATCGGTTTGCACCCCAGAGACAACCGCATTCTCTTAAATGCCTTGCAGCGCTTGGAGAAAAATGGCAATACCTTGGTGGTTGTAGAGCACGATGAAGACACCATTCGCCAGGCGCAACATATTATTGATATAGGACCAGGGGCAGGCACGCGCGGTGGTCAAGTTGTAGCCCAAGGCTCCTTAGCGCAAATCATGGCAAATCCTCAGTCGCTAACGGGTCACTATTTAAAAAACCCCATTGCGCACCCTATGCAGCCGTACCGTCCTATTGATGACTCGGTCGCCCAGTTACAGATCCAACACGCCTCGCTACACAATCTGCATCAGGTGAACGCACATATTCCCTTACAACGTTTTAGTGTGATTACTGGGGTTTCCGGCTCAGGCAAGTCTACACTAGCTAGAGAGGTGCTCTTAGCTAACCTAAAACAAAAGCTTGCC
Source organism: Alcaligenaceae bacterium (assembly GCA_012839585.1). GTDB lineage: Bacteria > Pseudomonadota > Gammaproteobacteria > Burkholderiales > Burkholderiaceae_B > Paenalcaligenes. The sequence goes on from DUNB01000104.1 coordinate 14,918, forward strand.
GCCCCAGACTCCTACTCTTGGCAACATTGCCAGGCCATTCAAGGGTGGGAGCAGGTGGACCGCGTCTTAGAGGTGGATCAAACTCCCATCGGTAAAACACCGCGGTCGTGCCCAGCCACCTATGTCGGCTTTTGGGATGATATACGTAAACTCTTTGCCCAAACCCGTGATGCCAAGATTCGCGGCTGGAATGCCTCGCGTTTTTCCTTTAATACTGGCGAAGGGCGCTGTGCTGAATGTGGAGGTCAAGGCATGGTGACCTTTGAAATGAGCTTTTTGCCGGATATTAAAATTCCATGTGAAAGCTGTCACGGCAGACGCTTTAACAACGACACCCTCTCTATTTACTGGCAGGGTAAAAACATTGGCGAAGTCTTGCAGATGGAGGTCGACGATGCAGTCGAGTATTTCGTATCACACCCGCGTATTTTGCGCCCTCTAAAACTGCTGCAGGACGTGGGGCTGGGTTATTTAACACTTGGGCAACCCTCACCCACGCTCTCTGGTGGCGAAGCCCAGCGCATTAAGCTCGTCGCTGAACTCAGCAAAGTCCGCCTAGACGAAGGACTCACCAAAACCGGACGCGCCTATCAACAACCACATACCTTGTATGTATTGGACGAACCCACCGTGGGCTTGGCCATTGCTGATGTGGAAAAACTCTTACGAGTCATTCACCGTCTTACCGATGCGCAGCAAAGCGTAGTCGTGATTGAGCATAACCTCGATCTTATCGCCGAAGCCGACTGGATCGTAGACATGGGACCAGAAGGCGGGGAAGACGGCGGGCAGTTGGTAGTTGAAGGCACGGTGGATACCGTGCAAAATACGGCTTCGTCCCACACGGGACAGGCTTTAACTGATTTTTTACAACGAAAATAACGCCACCATGCATTGCCGATTTGAAAACCGCCTAGATCAGACCGCCTTAGTGCTCAGCGACTTGCAGCACAGCCTTCACGCCTATCACGCCGACGAGCTGCCGGAGATCTGGGAACGCATCACCCACGCTCAACAACAAGGCTATTGGGTGGCCCTGGTGTTGCCCTATGAGCTGGGGGCACACCTGCTCGGCCTAGAAAACGCTACCTCTAGTGCACGTCCTATTCTATCGGCCTATGTCATGAAACACGCGGAGCACACCACACCTTGGAGTGCTCCTGAGCACGCCCCTACCTTAAAAGCTAAAGCCTTAATCCCACGGCATCAATACCTTGAGCATATTCACCATATACAAGAGGGCATCAAAAACGGGGAATACTATCAGGTGAACTACTCGATTCCACTGACGATTCAATCCGAGGCAGCTCCCGAAACCATTTACCGTGCCTTGGCTGCAGCTCACCCTGTGGCTTATGGAGCGTACCTGTCCGATGGCGACCACCATATTCTGTCCTTTTCTCCCGAGCTCTTCGTGCGTAAAACCGGCGATCATTTACTGGTTAAACCCATGAAGGGAACCACCGCGCGCCATCAAGATCCGATCCAAGACCAGGCGGCCGCTCTGGCTTTACGTCAAAGCGATAAAGACGCGGCTGAAAATATCATGATTGTGGATTTACTACGCAATGATTTGGGGCGCATCGCAACCACAGGCTCGGTGCATGTCAGCAAACTCTTAGAGGTAGAGGCCTACCCCTCTGTCTGGACGATGACCTCTACCATCGAGGCCGAAGCACCTAACATCCGCTTTGCCGAGCTAATGACGGCGCTCTTTCCCTGCGGCTCCATCACCGGCACCCCTAAAATCGCCGCCATGCAATGCATACACGAACTAGAACAACGTGCTAGAGGCATTTACTGTGGAAGCATAGGTTGGTTAGCACCTAATGGTGACTTACAGCTAAACGTGGCTATACGCACCATTGAATACACCGATCCGCATACAGCTCAGTTTGGAGTGGGTGGCGCGATTGTGATTGACTCAGATCCCGCTCAAGAATGGCAAGAATGCCTCTGGAAAGCACGCGTGCTTGGCACGGAAATCGAATACGAGGCCTAATAAATCAACCAGACTCTTAAAGGGAAAAGCTTGCTAAACACAAGCTATGCCTGCTTAGGTTAACCAGACTAGTGTCGCGATCACTACGAACCTGTAATTAGATGGGGGAGCTCTTAATGAAGGATACGCAAGAGTTAAGCGCAGGGAAATCGACCCATACTGGGACCGGCCAGCTCAACCACACTGAAATCGATCAACGGCCCTACTCTGAGTTCGATAAGTCGACCCACCTTGTAAGCAGTAAGCTGATCCGCACTATTCCGCTCCATCAGAAACAACGAGGTTTTTCGCACAAAATGATGAATTCTTCTGGTTCTTTTCCTGCCGATTGCGAACTCATTGAGACCATGCGCTTGCATAAGGCTGGCCATGTTTTATTGTTGGCTCTACACCTAAAACGCCTGCAACGCTCGGCGCAGGCGTTTGGCTACGTCTATGATCAGCAACGAGTACTGGCCGCCTTGCAGCCCTATTTATTACAGAACTACGATCAGCCGCAACGTCTGCGTTTAACGCTTAATCCCCAGGGTAAGGTCACCGTACAGTGCAGCCCCTTAGCCACTACAGCTCAACCCGTGCGCATCGCGCTCAGTCCCACTCCTGTTCTTGCCGATCCATGGGTGTTACGACATAAAACCACACAGCGCGCACATTGGACCCAGGGTGAATCTTGGCTGCAACAGCATCCATCATTTTTTGATGTGATTTATTACGATCAAAACGGTTTTATCACCGAAGGTGGCCGCAGCAATATTTATGTATGGTCTGATCAGCAGTGGATCACCCCGCCTATGGATCAAGCCTTGCTAGGCGGCGTACAGCGGCAGTTCATTCTGGATCAAGGCTGGGCAGTAGAAGGACCGGTCAGCCAGCATATGCTGCTAAACGCCCCGCGCGTTCGAGTATCTAATGCGCTACGTGGCTGGTTAGATGCTACGTTGTGCGTTTAGTCGTCTTAGAAATATGTGCAATCACAGCCTGTTGACTGATTAAATGTTACGTTGTGCGCTTGGCCTTGAACAAACAGTCAGTCGTCCTCTGCACCACTGGATAAATGCCACGCTGTACGCTTATTGAGTACATAATCAATCGCTACCTGAACTACTGATTAAATGCTACGCAGTGCGCTTGGCCTTAAGCACGTAATCAATCGCCGCCTGCGCGGCAGCAAAGCCCATTGGCGCTGTCACAGTTACACTCGAGCCATAACCGGCGCAGGAGAGCCCCTGCGGCCCCGTGTCGCCCTGACGCCAAGCCGCTGGCATCACAGCTGCCTCTTCCACCCAAAACACCTCTACGCCCATTTTAGGGATGCGTGTGGTAGGTTTGACTTTATCTACCTTCGGTTTGGCAAATCCATGTTCCTTACGTAAGCGACTGCGTAACTTAGCTAACATCGCATCGTGCGTGCTCTGAGACAAATCCCCGCGCTTGAGCATCAACGGATTATGTTTACCCCCCGCCGCCCCACAAACTAATAGACGCGTTTTATGACGTTTAGCAGCCAAAATCATCGCGATTTTTGCGTCGGCCTGATCCGTGCAGTCGATAAGCACCTCTGGCTTGCTCTCTAGCAACTGCTCAATATTGTCTGCATCCACAAAATCATCCACTAAGCGCACTACGCAAAATGGATTGATATCTAGGATGCGCTGCTTCATGGCTTCAATTTTGGCTTGACCTAAGGTGGAGCCCACCGCAGGGAGCTGACGATTAATATTGGATTCACTCACATGATCCATGTCGATGATCGTTAACATTCCAATGCCACTACGTGCTAAGGCCTCTACACACCAGCTCCCCACACCACCAATGCCTGCCACCATCACATGTGCCTGCTGTAAGAGGTCTACACTGCCCTCTCCGTATAAACGATTAAGTCCACCAAAGCGGCGCTCTGCATTTAATTGCTGCTCTGCCATTTCATTCCTTATTGATCCAAGCTCTTTTTTCAGCCTACAGTTCAACGTCAATGTAGCTTAGAATAATAAGCTCATAGCACGCTGATCTGTGTCATAAGCTATCTTACTCTTTTTGCCTATTACCATGTGATTATGACGGTTTTTACTCCCCCTCCAGCCGCCCAACATTTTAAAAAGCTCACCGCGACAGAACTAGAACAGTCCATGTGGCAGAGCCTACAGCACTGGGACCAAAACAGTGATCTCTGGTTATTTGCCTATGGTTCCTTAGTCTGGCGTCCTGACTTTGAATACGTAGAGCGACGTACTGCCACGTTAAACGGCTTTCATCGTTCGCTGTGTTTATGGTCCCGAATTAATCGCGGCACACCAGAAACGCCTGGCGTGGTTTTTGCCTTAGACCAAGGAGGAACCTGTGACGGCGTGATCTATAGAATTGCGGCAGATCAGGTAAAGGCCATATTTCCGCCGTTATGGCAACGCGAAATGCCCAGCGGGGCGTACAATCCTAAATGGGTAGACTGCCACAGCCATGGTGAGATTTTTTCAGCCCTGGCTTTCGTGATCGACCCGCAAAACGATGGCTATGTGCCCTCCATGCCAATAGAGCAACTACGTGAAGTCATTCATCGTGCACATGGCATCAACGGCCCCTGCATCGAATACGTGCTGCAAACAGCCCACGCCTTAAAGCACGCTAATATTGCAGACCCTAAACTCGAACTTTTAGTGCAACATTTATAGTTATGAGCCTTGCTGACTTACGTAACGAATACGATAAATTCGACCTCCCTGAACACCAGCTCACCGAACACCCTAAAGAACTCTTTGAACGTTGGGTAGAGGAAGCCATCCGTCTACAAGCTCCAGAACCCACCGCCATGAGTCTTTCTACCGTCAACGCCGAGGGCATGCCCAGTTCGCGCATTGTATTGCTCAAAGGCTTTGATGAAAACGGCGTGCAGTTCTACACCAACTACGACTCCAGAAAAGGGCACGATTTGCAGCAAAACCCCAAAGCTTGTCTGCTTTTTTTCTGGCCCACTTTACAGCGCCAAATTCGTCTCGAAGGTACCGTAGCTAAAATGCCAACGGAACAATCCAGCGCCTATTTCAATAGCCGACCTTTAGCCTCTAGAATTAGTGCTATTGCCTCGCCTCAAAGCCAGCCCATTACCCGTGCCGAACTAGAACAACGCAGCGACGCCGTCAGCGAGCAATATGGCGACAACCCACCCTGTCCCGATTTTTGGGGAGGCTATTACTTGCAACCCGAACGCGTCGAGTTTTGGCAAGGCCGCATCTGTAGACTGCATGATCGTTATTTATACTTACAACAAGATCAGGGCTGGCATATACAACGACTAGCCCCTTAAGTCTCTGTTGGCTGCCTGCACTCACTTGTCATTGGCTGTCAGCCTGGCTTATCTACGCACTACACGTCACAATCAGTTAAAATTAGACTTTGCATAAAAGGCTAAGCTACAAATCAAACCATTTTTGATTTGGCTTAGCACTTTTTATTTTATCTAAAAGAATATGAACGATTACATCTTAACTATATCCTGCCCTGATACCACGGGCATTGTACATACCGTCTCCGGCTGGCTCTTAGAAAAACAAGGTAATATCGTTGAAGCTGAGCAATTTGGAGATGCCGAAACCGAACGATTTTTTCTGCGCATTCACTTTAGTTTGCCTGTAGCGGAAGACGTTGACCAACTGCGTTCTGACTTTGAGCCTATTGCTAACAAATACGATATGGACGCCCATATTTTCGATGCACAGAAAAAAGCGCGCGTTTTATTATTAGTTAGCCGTCAAGGTCACTGTTTAAACGATTTGTTGTTCCGCACCCATACTGGTCAGCTGCCTATTGAAATCGTTGCGGTGTTATCTAATCATACGGATCACGCCTCTTTGGCTGCTTCCTATGATGTGCCGTTCCATCACCTACCTGTTACGCCAGAAACCAAGCCTGAGCAAGAAAAACAAATTCTGCAGTTTGTCGATGATTTGGATATAGATCTGATTGTTTTGGCACGATACATGCAAATTTTATCGCCAGAGATGTGTAAAGCGTTATCGGGTCGAGCCATCAATATCCATCACAGTTTCTTACCTAGCTTTAAAGGCGCACGTCCTTATCACCAAGCACATGCTCGTGGTGTGAAAATTATTGGTGCCACAGCACACTACGTGACAGAAGACCTCGATGAAGGTCCAATCATTGAACAGGACATTGAGCGTGTAAGCCATGATATGAGCCCCACAGAGCTGACTCAGGTAGGCGCCGATGTGGAATCCTTAGTGCTCGCTCGCGCCGTTAAAGCCCATGTGGAACACCGTATCTTTTTGAATGGACAGCGCACAGTGGTTTTTAAATAAAGCAATACATCCTAAGCGACACACTATTTAGGTTGTCTTTAAACAGAGCACTACATTGACATCCGCTCTCGTTTAAAGAGAATGCTTTGTCAGCACTTGATCAAAAATACGACGTAGTAAAAGCGCCTGGACCAAAAAACACTATCAATAAAAAAGTACCAACAAAAAAAGCATCGTTTTAAACGATGCTTTTTTATTTGCTGTTTTACCAAAATGCGCGAAAAGCCTCGTCGTTTAGGACGAGGAGGATTTCAATTTGGTTTTTAGTCTAGGGTAGGTGACTGATTTTCAAACAAGGCAAACCAGCCTTTAGCCAGGCGATACAGTAACCAAACAAAAGCCACTATACCTGTGAGCCAGCCCACAAAGATTAAAGAAAGTAAGGCGCTTAATCCTACCCAAAGCACACCCCACCAGAAGGTTTTAATGAGCCAGTCAAAATGCGAGGCATAAACGGTTCCAGCCACATCACTGCGCTTATAGTATGCCACCACCACAGCAGCTAAGGTTGCCGCTCCAAAAACAGGAGCCGCAATTAAGCCCACCACAAACAGAGCATATAAACAATGAGTCAACTGACGAGCAGATAACCCAGACTGCGGTTCAGGCATCGTAGGTTGGGACATGCATTCCTCCAAGATCTAAATAAATCAGACAGCTTTTTTAATAAAGCTTATTTTACCTCTTTTACTTTTTTTAGGCATAAAAAAACCCCCACTCGATCACGAGCGGGGGTTTTTGGTATAAGAGCTTGACAATGACCTACTTTCACAGGC
>DUNB01000105.1 GCA_012839585.1 Alcaligenaceae bacterium
ATAAACGCGCGCACATCATGGGCGTCAGACTCAATGAAATCAATAAAGACAGCCCAATCGCCACGGCTAAGGTGATGGCAAACTCTTGGAATAAACGCCCAATCACATCGCTCATGAACAGCAAAGGAATCAGCACCGCGATCAAGGATAGCGTTAGTGAAATCAAGGTAAAGGTAATTTGCTGCGCCCCTTTGAGCGCGGCCTGCAGCGGTGATAGGCCTTCTTCTATATAACGGGCAATGTTCTCAATCATCACAATGGCGTCATCCACCACAAAACCCGTTGCGATAGTTAAGGCCATCAAGGTCAGGTTATTGATGCTAAAGCCAAACAAATACATAAAGGCAAAAGTGCCCGCAATGGACAAAGGCACCACCACCGAGGGGATAAAGGTCGCGGTCCACGTCCGCAAAAACACCAGCGTCACCAGCACCACCAACGCAATGGCCATCAGCATTTCTGCCTGCACCTGCTTGACCGAGTCCCTAATAGTCAGCGTTCTGTCTGTGGCCACCTGAATATCAATGCCCGTTGGTAAAGAACGCTGCAAGGCTTCCAGTTGGGCTTTAATACTATCGGCCACCTCAATCACATTGGCGCCCGGCTGACGCTGCACATTCAACAAAATCGCCGGTTGATTGCCCACCCACGCTGCTTGGCGTAGGTCTTCGGCATCCTGCACCACCGTTGCAATATCTCCTAGACGTAACGGGGCCTCATCCACATAGTGAATAATCAGGTTTTCATAATCCTCTACTGAGCGTAATTGCTCATTGGCGCTAATCGTCGTAGAGCGCTCTGGTCCGTCCAGATTCCCTTTGGGCTGATTCACATTCGCGCCCACCACCGCCTGACGCACCGTGGCCATAGTTAACTGGCGTGCAGCCAAGGCCTCTGGGTTCACCTGAATACGTACGGCAGGACGCTGTCCCCCCGCAATGCTCACCAAGCCCACCCCCGTCACTTGGGATAGCTTTTGCGCGACTCGCAAATCGATCAAATCACGAACTTGGGGTAAGGGAATGGTAGGGGACGTCACCGCAAGGCTGATCACAGGTTGATCCGCTGGGTTCACTTTGTTGTAGAGCGGGGGCGAGGGTAAATCAGGCGGTAGCATATTCGAGGCGGCACTCATGGCCGACTGCACCTCTTGCTCGGCAATGGCCAAAGGCAGATCCAGATCAAATTGGAGCGTAATGCGTGAGGCGCCCCCAGAGCTGGAGGAGCTCATTTGTGCCAAACCGGGCATTTGCCCAAACTGCCGCTCTAAGGGCGAGGTCACCAGCGATGCCATCACATTGGGGCTGGCCCCGGGATACAAGGTCACCACCTGAATCGTCGGGTAATCAACCTGCGGCAACGCCGCCACGGGCAAAGCTTTGTAGCCAATCAGCCCCGCCAACAACAACGCCACCATCGCCAACGTGGTGGCAACGGGTCGTAAAATAAATAAGCGAGATACATTCACCGCATAGCCCCTTTAGGGTTTAACGGCAGATTGGCCGCGCACTCCTGATCCCGTAGTATTGACGTCTTCGACTGCGCTGCCCTCGCGCAACCTATCGGTGCCTTCAACCACTACCTTATCACCCAATGTTAAGCCCTCTGAGACTAGACTCTGACCATCGGCGCTTAGGCTGACCTGGATTTTTTGGATATGGACTTTTTGCTCTTTGTCTATCACGTACACAAAGTCGCCGATGGAGCCCGTTTGCACTGCGGCACTAGGAATCACTAAGCCTTGGTGATTCGCCAGCAGCACATTCACACTCACAAATTGATTGGGGAACAAACGGTTATCTAAATTAGGCATCGAGGCTTTAACGCGCACGGTGCCTGTCCCCATGTTGATTTGATTATCTACCGCTAATAACGAACCGGTGCTTACCCATTTGTCTTGTCTATCACTGACCTGCACCGCCAAAGATTGCTCTAGTTGCAGACGCTCTAAGAGACGCTGTAGATCGTTTTCCGGCAAAGAAAAACTAACCGCAATGGGTTGAGTTTGGGTAATGACCACCAAGCCATCGGTGTTTGCCGCAGAAATTAAGTTGCCCTCGTCCAGATTACGCAAACCCAATCGCCCATCAATAGGCGCCGTAATGCGTGTGTAATCCAGTTGGAGCTTGGCGTCCTCTACAGCGGCCTTGGCACTGTCTAAAGAGCCACTAAGTTGGTCGACCAACGCCCGTTGGTTATCCAACTGTTGCGTCGCAATGGACTGCTGATTAGCCAAGGTTTGATAACGTTTTAAGTCGTTTCTGGCTTGGGCTAATTGCGATTGGATCTGTTTGAGCTGACCTTGGGCTTGATCCAGTTTAGCCTGATAAGGACGTGGATCAATTTGGGCTAACACATCGCCCGCATAGACAAATTGACCGTCTTTAAAGTGCAGTTTTTGTAATTCGCCCTCGACTCTAGAACGTACCGTGACGGTATTAAAAGCCTGTACCGTGCCTACCGCGTACAGGCGTTCGGCCACCACCCCTTGAACAGCATCCGCTGTTTTCACGGGAATACTGGGCGAGCGCATAAAGGCCCCTCTGCCCTGGGTCTGTGTATCCTGAGTCCCGGATGAACTCCACCAATACCACGCGCCAATCGCAATGAGAATGATTACGACTAAAAACAACCAACGATTTTTTGCCCCGCTCGTGGTCTGTGAACCCACCATGACTGCTCCAGCCAAAGAAAAATTAGCCTATATGACAACGTGCCAATTGAAAAGGAATGTTTTGCTTAACAGGAGCTGATTTTTGCTCCTCGTCTTGTTTAGCAAAACGCACCAAAACCACATATTTATTCGCGCTCATTTCAGGAAATACCTCGTAATGCCTGGCTACCCATACACGTAGCAACTGGAAGGTTTTACCTCCGAGCATTTCCTGATACGAGCCTGCGGTAGCCACCCGATCCATCACATCCCCAGCACCACGCAATATACGCAAAATCAAGCGTAATGCCTGGTACAGCGGAGTAAAGGGGGCACTCCATCGATTCATATCGGCTTGTCTTTTTTCCGCGGAAAGCATCTGCCATCCATAAAAAGACGGCATATCCACCTGTGAAGAACCACCAGGGATGGCCAGTCGGCCGCGCAAACTATTTAACCAGTCGTTATCACGTAGATCCTGACCAATACGTCCTACTCCTGCCATCCCGGCCACCGCATCGGAAATTTCGGCCAACATGCTGTCTAGTACATCAGCAGAAACCTGAGGGTGTTCTCTGAGCGCTGATAAAGCAGAGCGCTGTCGCTCTAGGTCTTGGAGCACCATGCCTCTTAGGTCAGAGCGTTCCGTGACCTCGAGCAAATCAAACAAGGTATCCAACGCTACCTGATGCAACTGAGGCTCAGTACCTTGGATAAAATAGAAGAGGCGCTTGAATAAAGACTCAACACGCAGAAAAGTTCGTACTCGTTCGTTACAGGGGTATTCGTATAGAATCACGCAATCTAAACCCTAATTAATCTAACACCGAATTGAGCAAGCCTGGTAGCAATCACACGGGCTTACACCACTGATTATGCAGTTGTTGTGCCTGCTCCTTGAGCTGTTCTAAGGAGGTCTGCGCATCATTGACAATCACATCATCTGCGACAGCAAGCCTTTGCTGGCGTGTCGCCTGAGTGTCCATAATACGCCGGATTTGCGCAGGCGTCAGCCCGCTACGCTGCATAACCCGAGCGATCTGCGTGTCCTCATCACAATCGACCACACAAACACGATCTACATAAGATGCCCACGATCCTGACTCGATCAACAGCGGCACAACCACCACAACATAACACCCTTGAGCTTGCTCGACCTCTCTAAATGTAAAGTCTCTGATCATCGGGTGCAAGATGTTTTGCAGACGAATACGCTGCGACGCATCATGAAAGACCAAGTCGCGCATGCGTTTTCTGTCCATGGCTCCGCTCTCGGTAATCATCTCATCGCCAAACTGCTGACGGATGGACGCAATGGCCGCGCCATTCGGTGCAGTGAGTTGGTGCGCGATTTGATCGGTATCCACCACCGTCGCCCCCCACTGTTGCCAGAGGTCCGCCACATAGGACTTACCTGAACCAATACCACCCGTTAAACCAATTTTACGCATTTTTCTTATACACCCAAAAGCTCAATCCAAGGCGCGGGAGCCAGCCAAATACCTAGCGTGGCCCACACAATATAAGGGCCAAACGCACAGTAGCCAGACACACGCCAACGCCGTTGACGCCAGCCCTCTACCCCGATGCAAAGCAAACAAGCCAACAAAAACAGCAAAGGAATCAACTGCCAGCCTAACCAGACGGCAACTGCTGCTAATAATTTAACATCACCCAGACCGAGCAAGGGCTGTTTTATGACTAACTCGGCGATTTTATTTAGGATTCTGCCAATCACATACACCCCAACGGCAGCCAGCACCGCTGCAGCAAGCTGCCCCTCTGGGTGCCACACAGCCGTTAACAAACCCGTCCACAGCAACAGCTGCGTCAACACATCGGGCAACAAAAAACACAGCCGATCAATACGGGCTAATAAAGCGAGAGTCCCAAACCAAATCGACCCCAAGATCAGATTAGCTAGAGGCTGATCGGGCCACCACCACTGATAATGCACCCCTGCGATCAAAACCGCAGCAAAACAAAGCGTCATTCCCAAAAACCGCGGTGCTGACAACAGCAGCTCATGGTTATAGGCCGCGCTGACCGCCTGCCACCACAGCCCCTCATCCGCGACCTGTCCCTGTTGAATGTAGTGCACATAAACAGGAATCACCTTTAAATAAAGATAACTCAAGAACGTTGCGCTCAGCCCAATATATAATCCATATAAATACATTGTGATTGCCTTGATCAAAAGGACCTGTTTATGTTCGTAAAACGTGCTGTACGCTCTCTTCCTCTGGCTGCCGTTTTGGGCCTGACACTCTTTGTTGCAGGCTGCGCCTACAACCCACAGGTTCAAGAACCGCCCCGAGCCTCTACGCTCAGTGATGCCCAAGATCAAGCTCGAGGTGGCCGTGACCGCACTCAAGCCGGATCGCAGCTGTCTATTGGTTTAGGACAAGCGAAGCCCGCCGCAGCCAAAGAACTGGCCGCAGGGCAGATTCGAGAATTACTTGAAGCGCGCACCTTTTTAGGAACCGTGACCTGCTCACCCGCGGATTCAGCCTGTATGCCCATACGCCTGACAATTACGATGGCGCCTAACGGCCTATGGCGCATGCGTGCCAACCATGCTGACCATGGCGGCGAGCCCGTACTAAGCCAAGGCTGCTGGCACCAAACCGGCACCAACCCCACCCGCATTATTTTGCAAACACAAAATGATACGGTCTTAGCGGATCTCAGTTTTTTGCATGATCAACAGTTGCGGGTGAATCGTTTTAATTATGTACAACCCACACTAGAAACCCACCTCAGTCGTCAACCCGAGGTCGATCCGATTTCCGAACTAGAAAACCAAACAGGCATCACCTGTCGTCCTTGATCTTTTTCTTTCTGATAGAAGGTTAGTCGTTTGACCAATTCGATGGCATTGCGCACACGCATCTTGTTAAAGACGCTGGCGCGATGCACCTCGATGGTGCGCTGGGATAAGATCAAATCACCTGCAATACATTTATTGGCCCTGCCGGTCAGTACCTTGCCCACCACCACATTTTCCATTTGAGTTAATGCACTGGTTAATACCGGTATTTGCATAAAGCCCCCTTAGAATAAATGTTACGAACTGTATGAACAATTTATTCTAAGGGGGCTTTACTAATGCACAAGCTGCCCAAGCAGGCGGCATATAAACCCTGATGGAGCAAAAGCGGCCTAGTGCGCCACCCGCATGGGATCAAAACCATCGTCGATTTTATCCCATGCGCCACAACAGGGCGGGGAGACTATCAAACCTCTAGGTTATCGATCAAACGAGTTTGACCTAGACGCGCAGCGCCTAAAGCAACCAACGGTTCGCCGGCAGCCAATTCAGCGGCAGAAGGTAGCAGCAAATCGCTTTGACGGCGCAAAGACAAATAATCCACATCCCAGCCTTGTTGTTCTAGACGTTTTGCGGCCTCTTGTTCAATGGCTGCCACATCGGTTTCCCCAGCTAAGACGCGCTCGCGCACTGCCTGTAGACAAGCATAAAGCTGAGGCGCTTGATTGCGCTCGGCCTCGGATAGGAAACGGTTACGTGACGACATCGCCAAGCCATCGGTTTCACGTACGGTTTCATGCGCTAGGATTTGTACCGGTAGCTGAAATTGTCTGCACATTTTGCGCACAACCATCAGCTGCTGATAATCTTTTTTCCCGAACACCGCCACACGGGGCTGCACACAGGAAAATAGTTTCATCACTACCGTGCTGACGCCATCAAAAAAGCCTGGACGGAACTCACCCTCTAGGATATTGCCCAAATCATTAGGAGGCTGCATACGGAAACTTTGTGGTTCCGGATACATTTCTTTTTCAGATGGGGCAAACAGCACATACACATCACGTGCTTTTTCTAGTTTTTCAATGTCTTGAGCTAGCGTGCGCGGGTATTCCGCAAAGTCCTCGTTAGGCCCAAACTGCAACGGATTCACAAAAATGCTGGCCACCACAGGATCCCCGTGTTGGCGTGCCATTTTCATGAGTGCTAAGTGACCCTCGTGCAAATTTCCCATAGTGGGTACAAACGCAACCCGCAATTGACCTTGCAACTGATCACGCAACTCTTGAATAGTATGAACTACTTTCACTCGGAACTCCGATGGAAAAAATTAAACGGTCGAGCTGATTGGCGCATAAGCCAACCGCAGATAGATGGGCTGATAGGGTTCAGATTGAGTCAACTCAACCAACGCCTCTTTAACTAGCTCTAAAACAGCTAAAAAATGTACGACGACCACTGCCACGGCATCTGACTCGGTTTGCTCTAATACGTTATGAAATAACTGCTTAAACTCTAAGAATTCAGTCGCAGATAACTGGCGTAAGACCTGACTCATGTGCTCCCGCACCGACAACTGCTCTCGTGTTACCAAATGAGACTGATGTAATTTAGCCCGCTTTAAAATGCTTCGCCAAGCCTGTCGTAAATCCTCTGCACACACATCGGGCAGAATTTCCTCTATATGCAAATCCGCCTGCGCATGGCCCACCCAAAAATCACGTTCAACGCGCGGCAACTGATCCAATTCCTGCGCCGCTTTTTTCATTTGCTCGTAGGCTAACAGGCGCCGCACTAGCTCTGCGCGTGGATCTTCGACCTCTTCGTCGGTATCCGCCTTTTTAACCGGCAATAACATACGCGACTTAATTTCGATAAGCAGTGCCGCCATCAACAGGTATTCGGCCGCCAACTCTAAATGCGTTTGCCGTATTTGCTCTACATAAACCAAGTACTGGGCCGTGACTTGAGCCATCGGAATATCCAACACATCAAAGTTTTGTTTACGGATCAAATACAGCAGTAAGTCTAATGGTCCTTCGAAGCTATGTAGGATCACCTCTAGGGCTTGTGGCGGAATGTACAGATCCGTGGGAATCGCAAAGAGCGGTTCGCCGTAAAGACGTGCAAAAACCTCCTTGTTTTCCAAGGATTCTTGGTCGATCGCGCCCATTACCGACAACCTAACCGGTGCCCAACCAACAGGCCCCTATAACAATTAGGGATTTTGATAGTAAACGTAAGGGGCTTGAGGCTCGGCCGCAGCACGATAGCCCTCTTGGAGTTCAGGATCAATCTGCTTATCCCATAAAAGGCCTCGCCCTTCGCGCTGCTTAGCTTCGGTTTCTGGGTTTTGTTTTTTAAACTGATTCAAAAACTGTGTGATTTCGGATTCGTAATTCTTTGCCATGATGGGTGCTTAAAGGAAAAATTAGACATACACTACAGTGTACTGGAAATTACCAAGAAGACGAACAGGATGCCCTCAAAAGACTCCCCTGCTATATCAGCTCGTGAACAACGTGCCGTTCGTCTGATTCCCTATATAGTAGGGTGCGCTTTATTTATGCAGATGTTGGACTCTACCGTGGTAGCCACTGCATTACCGATGATGGCGGCCTCGTTAAACACCGATGCCATCCGCATGAACACCATCATCACCAGCTATTTGCTCGCCGTCGCTGTCTTTGTGCCCATTAGCGGCTGGGCGGCAGATCGGTTTGGGGCACGTCGCATCTTTGTTTTAGCCATCGCGCTTTTTACTTTAAGTTCCTTAGCCTGCGCCGCCGCACAAACGCTTAACCAATTGGTCGCAGCGCGCATTGTACAAGGTACCGCCGGGGCCATGATGGTTCCGGTAGGACGCATTATTCTGCTGCGTCGGGTACCCAAGGATCAACTGCTAAGTGCCATGGCAGTACTGAGCCTACCCGCCCTACTCGGGCCGATCATAGGCCCTCCAGTAGGCGGTTTTTTTGCCACCTACATGAGCTGGCACTGGATCTTTTTGATCAACATCCCCGTAGGCATTTTAGGCATCTTTTTGGTCCTGCACTACATTCGGGTCGACATCCCTCATGATCCGCCCCCTTTGGACTGGTTTGGTTTTATTTTAAGCGCCGTCGCCTTGGCCTCTTTGGTGATCAGCTTTGAGTCCATGGGTCATAGCGAACTCACGCCCAAACAACTTGCCCTGCTCTTTAGTACTGGCGTCATTACGGCACTTTGGTACCTATGGCATGCTAAACACGCGGCCTATCCTATTTTGGATACCTCGCTGCTGCGGGTGCGCAGCTTTGCGATCTCGGTGTTAGGCGGCAATTTATTCCGCTTTTCACTGGGCTCTGTACCTTTTATGTTAGCGATTTTGCTGCAGCTGGGCTTTGGCATGAGTGCCTTTGCGGCCGGTCTGGTGACCTTTACCAGCGCCATAGGGGCGCTAGTCACCAAGCCCATAGCCCCTCGTATCATCCGTCGCTTTGGTTATCGTCGAGTCTTAATCTACAACGCCTTAATCACGGGATTTTTTATTGCTCTATGTGGTTTATTTAATGCTGAAACCCCCATTTGGTGGATGTCTACGGTGCTGGCCCTAGGCGGGGTATTTAGATCGTTACAGTTTACCGCTGTGAATGCGTTGACCTATGCCGATCTGGATCACAATGCCATGAGCCGCGCTAGCTCCTTTGCCTCGATGGCTCAGCAGCTTGGTATTAGCTTAGGCGTGGCCTGTGCAGCTGTCACACTGCATATCAGCATGACCTGGCGCCAAGGCACTACCGTTAGTCCAGATGATCTATTTTGGGGCTTTTTGGTCATCGGTGGGCTCACTGCTATCTCTTCTCTCTCGTTTAAGCGCCTAGCGCCTGATGCAGGCTCTGCCCTACAGTCCCGCAAAAAAGAGTAAAATAGCGGAAATTAGCAGAAAATAACCCTTAATTACACGATAAAGACCTAAGGACCCTAAATGGAAAATATCCCAGCTTGCCCTCAATGTGCCATGGAACACACCTACCCAGATGGTGATAACTACGTTTGCCCCGATTGCGCACACGAATGGCCCATGCATGCCACCGAAAGCACCGAAGAGACCCGCGAGGTCCGCGACAGCAACGGCAACCTGCTTAAAGACGGTGACGATGTGCTCTTAATCAAAGACCTCAAGGTCAAAGGTTCATCGACCAACCTAAAAAAAGGCACCAAAGCCCGTGGCATCCGCATCATTGATGGCGATCACGACGTAGCCTGCCGTATTAACGGCACCTCGTATGAACTCAAATCCGAGTTCCTTAAAAAGGCATAAGCCTTTGCCGCACCTAGTGCTATCGCCTTAAACACGAGCGACTGCGCACAAAAAAGCCCTATTTTTGAACTAACCCTAAAAGGTTGGATAAGTGTCCAACGTCTTGGGGCAGTTCATTTTTAATAGGGCTTTTTTTTATCTAGAGCAACCGTAACGTGGGTTAGTTCATTTTGGGGATTAGGACTGCTTGGAGTTAGGGCTGTTTGATGCTTAGGACTATTTGGGGGCTTAAGGCTGCTTGGGGGGTTAAGACGGCTTCTTGGGAGTTAGGACTGTTTGGGGCTTAGCGCTTTCTGTAACGGCTTAATACCTAACTACGACGTCTGCCCACAAACGACACAAGCCGGATCCTTTTTGAATCGCACCGTATGCCATTGCATAGTCAGCGCGTCCACACTTAATAAGCGCCCCACCAACGGTTCACCAAAACCACCTAACACCTTTAAGGCTTCGGCGGCCTGAATACAGCCCACCATCCCCACTAAGGGGCCTAATACCCCAGTGGTCGCACAGCGCAGTTCTTGTACATCATCGGCCTCGGGGAATAAACAGTGGTAGCAAGGGGCCTCGTCATCACGTAAATCGTAAACGCTAATCTGCCCAGAAAACCGAATCCCCGCACCAGAGACGATGGGAACACGGTGTTTGACTGCCGCGCGATTAATGGCATGACGTGTCGCAAAGTTATCCGTGCAATCCAGCACCATATCGTGCTGGGGCACCAGGCGATCCAAGTCCGCATCGTCTAAGCGATCCGTCACGGGAACGATCTGAATTAACGGGTTTAAGGCCTGTAAGCTTTGCTGACCGGATAGGGCTTTATTGACACCTACACGAGCGGAGTCGTGCAGAATCTGGCGTTGCAGATTGGATAGGTCTACCTCGTCATCGTCCACCAACGTGATCTGACCAACGCCGGCCGCCGCCAAATAAAAGGCTGCGGGAGAGCCCAAGCCGCCTGCGCCCACGATCATCACGCGGGCAGCAGAAATACGTTCTTGGGCCTCTATGCCAAACTCGTCCAATAAAATGTGACGAGCATAGCGCATCAACTGATTATCATCTAAAGACAACGTCATTTAATTAACCGGTTTCAGTCCATCGGGAGTAATTCGGAACCGTTCCACACTCTCGGCGGGCTTAGTCGGTTTTACTGGTGTTTTTTTTTCAGCTGCAGCCTCTGTTTCTACTGTTGCTACACCCTCTTTACCCTCTGCAGCGGCTTGAGCCAAAGCGGGGTCCGATTTTTTAACCGGACGGCCTTCAAGGTGGTTAATGGCCTGCATAAGCTGGAAGTCGTCCTCGCCGCCGAATTCAAATACCTTGGGTTCTTTGACGTACTCGTCCTCGCCATTTTTGAACTGGGACTCGTCCTCTACCCCATCATTATTCAAATGACGCTGTAAATCGGATTCGCGCGGGATACGGAATAAGTTGCCTTGGGCGGTGTCATCCACATAAATGTCTGGCTCTACACCAGTGACCTGAATGGATTTACCGCTGGGGGTGTAATACAAAGCAGTGGTCAACTTAATGCCTGAGTCTGCGCTGAGCGGCAGCACACTTTGTACCGAACCCTTACCAAAGCTGCGTGTACCCATCACCGTGGCACGGCCATGATCCTGTAAGGCACCGGCCACAATTTCAGAGGCGGAAGCCGAACCAGCGTTAATTAACACCACCACAGGGATGTCTTTTAACCACTGTAATTGCTCTGCCCCGCTGCGGTCGCTATCGCGCAGGACCTGCGTCAACGGTTTGACGTAGTATTCGCGATTAGAGGAAGGAATACGACCTTTGGTGGACACCACCAACTGCCCGCCGTCTAAGAAGGCAGAGGACACGCCGATAGCACTATCTAACAACCCACCTGGGTCATTACGTACATCCAAAACCAAACCACGTGGACGTTGGTTATTGCTAAGCGTTTGAATTTGTGAGATTAAGTCAGAGGCAGTGCGCTCTTGGAACTGAGAAATACGCACATATAGTATGTCGTTGTCTAGGCGTTTGCCACGAATGCTTTTGACCTTGATGTGATCGCGCACAATGGTGACATCGAACGGGGCTTGTTCGCCGCGTTGGATGCTGAGCTTAATCGAGGTTTGAGGTTCGCCACGCATCATTTTGACGGCCTCGTTTAAAGGCATGTCTTTGGTCGATTTGCCGTCGATTTTCACAATTACGTCACCCGCCAAAATACCGGCTTTGGCTGCGGGGGTGTCTTCGATGGGAGAAATCACCGTGGGATAGCCGTTTTCGTGGCCGATTTCAATCCCTAAACCACCAAAGCCACCTTGAGTCATGGACTCCATTTCTTTGAAGGCGTCGGCATCTAAATAGGTAGAGTGCGGATCCAAATCACTAAACAGACCTTTGATGGCCTCGTTAATGAGTGCGCTGTCCTCGAGTGGCTCTACGTAACTGCTTTTAATTGCCGAATACACATTGGCAAACTGTTGAAGCTCACGCAAAGGGAGTGGCTCGCCCCGTTGGGCGACAGCATTGATCGCCAGGCTGGCCAAAACGCCGCCTACCCCACCTAATAAAATTAACCCAATACGATTTAGCCTACGAGTGCTCATGCACAGTCCTATTTATTTAATTAAACCAACACGACTTATGATCTTACAACGCTTTTGGCTCATTATAGGCATTTAGTGATTTAATTGCCTAGCCAAAGCTGCGGGTTTACAGGCACACCATTTTGCCTGATTTCAAAGTAAACACCCGGTTCAATTTGCCCACCTGTGGCACCCACACGCGCTACCGCATCACCCGCACGCACCACATCGCCCACCTGTTTTAGCAAACTTTGGTTATGGCCATAAACACTTAAAAAACCAGCGCCGTGATCCACAATTAATAAATTACCAAAGCCCGCCATCCAGTTGGCAAACACCACCCGACCTGCCGAGATGGCCTTGACTGGCGTACCCGCTGAGGCGCGTAAAATAATGCCACGCCACGGTCCGCCTTCGGGGCGCTCCGTGCCAAATCGACCTTGCACCGTGCCCTTCACTGGCGCAGGCAGACCGCGTTTTAAGCCACTAAAACCACCACTAGGCTCAACCGGTGCCTGGGCCACAGGGGCTTTAACAGGAGGCGGTTCTGGTGCGGTTGCTTCGGCGGGCTGGGCGGGCGTATGAGCCAAGGCATACAAACGAGCCTCCTCGGCGCGACGAGCTTCCTCTAGCTGTTGCTGAGCCAAGGCCTGTTCTTTTTTGCTGGCGTCAGCTTGTTGTTTGATGAGCTCAGCCTGACGCTGTTGCTCTGCGGCTAAACGACGCGCCTCCTCGGCCTTGCGGCGAGCTTCTTCGGCTTTACGACGGGCTTCTTCGGCCTTGCGTCGGGTTTCTTCGGCTTTGCGGCGTTCCTCGGCTTGTCGACGTAGTTCTGCCTGACGCGCGATTTCTTTTTCTAAACCTGTAATGAGTTCGCCCAAACGAGCCTCATTATTGGCTAAGGTCTGCGCCTGTTTTTGTTGTGTTTTCAGCTCATTTTCTACCGAGGCCAATACGGTTTCACGTTCAGTCTGCTGTTTTTTGAGCTGTTGCTTTTGTGCCTCGGTGTCTTTGGCTAGCTGCTGCAATTCCGTTTGATTGGCTTTTTCTGCTTTATGCAGCTGCTCTAATCGTTTCACCCCTTGTTGCAAGGCCCGCACCTGATCCGCTTGTGCTTTAGAGACATAAGCCAAATAGCCTAACTCTCGTTGGATTTCTTGGGGATCATTGCCCGACAACAACGCCGTCCACGGTGACAAACCACTGGCGTATTGAGCGCGTAACTGTTCTGCCAACTGCTGTTGACCTTGTTCCTGCTTTTTTTGCTGCGCCGCAATTTGTTTTTTTAGATCCGCCACATGGGCTTGAACTTGTTGTTCGCGCTGTTGTAGCTCAGTCAGCTTGCGATCCGTTTCCGATATGCGTGACTCCACATCGCGCAAGGCGCTGGCCGCATCTTTTTTGACGGACTGCGTCGATTCGATCTTTTTTTGGAGTTGGCTGATGCGTTGCTGCAGCTCAGTGCGCCGCTTTTCCGCCTCAGCCTGTTGCGCACTCAGGTTTTGGTTCGCCCACACCGAGCTTTGACCTAATGCCAACCCTAAAACCAATACCCAAGCGCGTTTTTTCATAGTCTTTATTGATCTAAATAGGTCTTATTTAGATTTACCTTGGTTAGCAACCTCAGCCATTTGCGCTTTGATTGTGTCCTCATCACCCAAAAAGTAGTGACGAATGGGTTTGAGGTTTTCGTCTAGTTCGTAAACCAATGGCTGCCCAGTAGGCAAGTTCAAATGCACGATGTCTTCTTCGGAGATGTTATCCAAATGTTTGATCAAAGCACGCAAGCTATTGCCATGCGCTGTAATCAACACATTACGCCCCGAACGAATCGCCGGCGCAATGGAATCATTCCAGAAAGGTACCACACGCGCTACGGTCTGCTCTAGGCATTCGGTAGCAGGCAGCTGCTCAGGACTTAAGTGAGCGTAACGGGGGTCATTTTTGGGGTGACGTGGATCGTCCTCGGCCACCGGATCAGGACCAATCGCATAAGCACGACGCCAGATCATGACCTGTTCGTCACCGTATTTTTCAGCGGTTTCGGCTTTATTTAGACCTTGAAGTGTGCCGTAATGGCGCTCATTTAGACGCCAGGACTTGCCTACAGGGATATGTACGCTATCCATCGTATCCAAAACAATCCATAATGTACGGATTGCACGTTTTAGCACGGAACTAAATGCGATATCGAACTTAAAACCGTTTGCTTTAAGTAGCTCACCGGCTTGTTTGGCTTGTTCACGACCGGCTTCGGTTAGGTCAACATCCGTCCAACCGGTAAAACGGTTTTCTAAGTTCCACTGGCTTTCGCCGTGGCGCATCAATACAAGTTTATACATGGTAAAAATAGCCTTTAGGTTGCAAAATTTTTGTCCATTATAATTAGTCGAATTTGCCCATTTAACACTTTTATTTAAACTAAGTTTTACACAGGACTCATCGTGGACTTTTTAACCGATACAAATAATCTACTGATTCTAGTCGTGGCTGTTATGTCTGGCGTGATGTTGTTGTTTCCAAACCTCTCTAAAAGAGGTGGTAACTTAATCAGTGCCAACGAAGTCGTACAACAAATCAATCAGCGTCAGGCGATTTTAATCGATATACGCAAAGCAGAGAGCTATAAAGCAGGCCATATTCCACAGGCACGCAATATCCCTGCAGAGGATCTGATCACTAAGACCGAAAAAATCGCCAAAGATAAGCCTATTATCGTGGTCTGCGACACCGGACGCAATGCACAACGCAGCGTAGCCGATCTACGCAAGCAAGGTTTCACCGATGTTTCCGTCCTCGAGGGTGGTCTAGTGGCCTGGGCCCAAGCTGGTCTACCCACTAAAAAATCCTAGTCTACTTATTAAAGGTATGTTTCATGGCTAAAGTAACAATGTACAGCACTACCGTGTGCCCATTTTGTACCCGCGCAGAAATGTTGCTCAAACAACGTGGCGTCACCGAGATCGAAAAAATCTATATCGACAGAGACCCAGAGCAACGCGACATCATGATGGAACGCACACAGCGTCGCACCGTACCTCAAATCTACATTGATGATAAACACATTGGTGGTTATGACGACTTAGCTGCCTTGGATCAAGCCGGTGGTTTAGTACCCTTGCTGTCCGCCTAAGTTTGACCTTTATTCCTTTCACTTTTACCCACACAGGAGGCCATAATGGCTGAAAACCAAGAAAACCAAGAAAACCAAGAAAACCAAGAAAATCAAAACACAGGCGCCGAGGAACAAGCTGCACCCGTCTTTAGCTTACAACGCAGCTACGTTAAAGACCTATCCCTAGAAATGCCTAACGCGCCCCAGATTTTTCTAGAGCAAGAGGCCCCTACCGTTTCGGTTGATATTAACGTAGGCGCACAGCGCTTAGCCGAAACCGTTTTCGAATCCACCGTGACCGCTACCGTGACCACACGCATCGAAGACAAGGTGCTGTATCTGGTCGAAGCCACCCAAGCCGGTATCTTTGAAATCGCTAACGTGCCAAACGAACAGCTAGACGCCTTGATTGGTATTGTGTGTCCAACCATGTTGTACCCTTACCTACGCGCCGCTGTGGCCGATGCCATTAACCGCACCACACTACCTGCCTTGCACCTAAGCGAAGTCAACTTCCAAGCCATGTACGAGCAACGCGTTGCCGAGCAAATGGCTGCTGCCTCCAACGGCGAACAGCAACAGCAGGTTCAATAATGTCAGCTGCCCTATCTACTGTTCCCGTTTTAGTTCTCGGTGCAGGCAGCTGGGGCACCGCATTAGCGGCGCTGGCCTGCCAACGTGCTTCTACCCTGATTTGGGCCAGAAACGCAGACAGCGCCGCACAAATCAATCAACACCATCAATTGCCCCGCTATTTGCCCCAGGTGGATCTACCCTCGGCATTAACGGCGACGGATGATTTTGCCGCCGCCATGCGGCATGTTTTAGGTGATGATTCCGGTCCAGGTCTGATTATTCTGGGCGTGCCACTTGCCGGTCTGACCTCTATTTGCGAACAGATCGCCGCACACCTACCCGCCCAACGGCAACACCCTATCTATATATTGCGTACCTGCAAAGGCTTTGAGCCAACCACCACACAATTACCGCATCAATTAACCGATCAACACTTACCCCGTTACGACTGGCTGCACACCGGCACATTGTCTGGGCCTTCTTTTGCCCTAGAGGTCGCCCAAGGTCTGCCCGTCGCACTAACGGTAGCCAGTCACAGCAAAGCGCTGGCTCAATGTACCGTTGATGTGCTGCATGGTCAAAGCGCCCGCATTTATAGCAGCACCGATATTATGGGTGTTGAGATTGGTGGCGCATTAAAAAACATCATTGCCATCGCCTGTGGTGCATCGGACGGCTTGCATTTAGGGACGAACGCCCGAGCCGCACTAATCACCAGAGGCTTAGCCGAAATCCAACGTATTGGCATGGCGCTAGGTGGTGATGCCGCAACCTTTTCAGGGCTGACCGGCTTAGGTGACTTAGTCCTAACAACTACCGGTGATCTATCCCGCAATCGACAAGTTGGTCTGGCTATAGCCAAAGGCATCCCCTTGGATCAAATTTTAGCCTCTGGTCTCACTGCCGAAGGAGTACGCTGTGCTCAGGCAGCCCTAACCCTTGCCGACCACCATCAGATTGACGCGCCCATTACCCAAGCCGTCTGTGATGTCTTATTTCATGACTTACCCCCTCTAGAGGCCGTGCAACAACTATTACGTCGTGTTGCGCGCTTAGAAAACTCAACGTATTAAGAGAGAACAATGCGTATTACTTCTTTTCCAAAACGTCTAGCCGTCGCCTTGGGCGGTACATTGGCTGCCGTCGCCCTCAGCACGTCAGCTCTTGCGGCTGACTGGCCCACTAAAACCATTCAAATGGTGGTTCCTTTTCCTGCGGGCTCATCGCCAGACGTTTTGGCTCGCACTCTGGCAGAGCCGATGTCAAAAGAGTTAGGTCAAACCATCATTGTCGAAAACAAACCGGGTGCAGGCGGCAACATTGGAACACGCTATGTCTCAAAGGCTAAACCCGATGGCTACACCATGTTATTGACCATCAATGGCCCCATGGTGACTGCCCCCACCCTGTATAAATCGTTAGGTTATGACCCGTTAGTGGACTTACAACCCATTTCCTTGGTGGGTACAAGCCCCAACGTCTTGATTGTGCCAGCTAATTCTCCTGCTACGACCTTACAAGAATTCATCGAATTAGCAAAAAAAGAAAAAGGGGGACTTAACTACGGTTCTGTTGGCCCAGGTAGTGCGTCTCATTTAAGTATGGCAATGCTAGAAAACCAAGCCGGTATAGAGCTTGCCCATATCCCTTATAGTGGTTTTCCACAAATTATTTCAGCCGTAATTGCTGGTGATATTCAAGGGGCTTTTATGGTGCCAGGCATTGCCATGCCACAGGTT
This sequence comes from Alcaligenaceae bacterium, assembly GCA_012839585.1. Classification (GTDB taxonomy): domain Bacteria; phylum Pseudomonadota; class Gammaproteobacteria; order Burkholderiales; family Burkholderiaceae_B; genus Paenalcaligenes. Next base: position 17,721 of record DUNB01000105.1, read on the forward strand.
AGCTCAGGTAAAGTACGTGCTTTAGCAGTGACTAGCCTCGAAGAAAGCGAATTAGTCCCTGGCATGCCTGCCGTAGCAAGTAACGCTGGCTTTGAAGACTTTGAGGCCATTTCTTGGGATGCCCTGTTCGTACCCGCAGGCACACCGGCTGAAATCGTCGCTAAATTAAATGACCTCACTAAAGAGGTCTTAGCCCGCCCAGAAATCCAAGAGCGAATCCGCGCCCTTTACTTCATCCCTGAGTTCTCGACCCCTGAAGGCATGACAGAACGCATCAAGGATGAAAAAGTTCAGTGGGATAAAGTCATCGAACGATTACAATTATCGCTAGACTAAACCCCATTCCCTTAGACGTTTTCAAGCGTCTAAGGGTCTTATTCGCAAAAGCTCAACGTGTTATAATTACTACTTATGTCGAATGGAGGCATTTATGTACTCAAAAAAAACACCAATCGCTCGCACACCTACTAAAACCATAACAAAAAGCACGTTATATCGTGCTGTTGCAAGCTCAGCCTCGTTAGAGTGCAACTACACTCCAGCCGTCATCAAAGATCAGCTATTAGCACCTCTAAACCAGTTTCAACACCTAGAAATCGGTCGTTAACTGCGACTCAATAGCCTGACGCACCAATTGCTCCATCAACGAATAATCTAATGTCATACCTTGGTGAATAGCCTTAATATAAGTTGACTTATCGTTACTCCAGGTACTGTAGTCTAGAGGAGTAAACCCAGCTCGGGTCGACATTACATCAAGCAATAGCCTAGATAATCTTCCATTTCCCTCTCGAAATGGATGAATCAAAATTAACTCAACATGACTTTGGGCCAAAAAAGAAATAAGCTCATCTTCCGTATAGTTATGCAAATCAGAAAATACACATAAATACTTCTGCTCAAAATCCAATAATAATTGCGGCAAAAGATGGGCTGCAGCAAACAAAAAACCATCTTTTGACATATTTACTGTTCGCCAATGGCCTGCCCACTCATACAATGGACTTAACCAAATTCGGTGCCAATCACATAGCGTCTGTGTTTTAAGACGTGTTAAGGTAAAAGAAGGCTCGAACACCGACTCATACAACCGAAGCAGTAACGTGTTTTCAGCTTGATTTATCTCTAACTGAGTAGTAATGCCAAGCTTGTTTTTTAAAACTTCTTGATTAGAGCATGGTTCAAAATCACTCTCAGTACCAAAGCCTTGATACTTCATTGCGTCCTATTCCTCGACTTGAAAATATCACTGTTAGCTAAACCCCACCCACATAATCGCACTGTCTCCAAGCCTCAAACACGGTAACAGCCACTGCGTTGGAGAGATTTAGGCTGCGCTGCCCGGGCAGCATGGGCAGGCGCAGCCGTTGTTTAGGCGCAAATAATGCCACCTGATCGGCGGTTAAACCGGCGGTTTCGCAGCCGAACACAAACACATCGCCATCGTGAAACACATGACCTCCGATCAGCGTAGAGCTTTTAGTGGTCATGGCAAAGCGGCGTTCTGGGGCAGCCCCGGTCTGTGCTAAGGCCGTAGGCAAATCCGGGTGAATTTGCACCCGGGCCCACTCGTGATAATCCAAACCGGCGCGTTTTAACTTGCTATCCTCTAGCCTAAAGCCCAATGGCTCTACCAAATGCAAATGGGCACCGGTATTGGCCGCCAAACGGATCACATTACCGGTATTGGGTGGGATTTCTGGGGAAACTAAAACGATATGAAACATAAAAAAGGGCTACATAATCCACGGCACCCGCGCTAGCACCACCCCATACACCTGTGAAACGCCATGCGCCAAAGCGCACTGAGCCGCCGCCTGCAATGTGCTACCGGTGGTGAACACATCATCAACGAGCAATAAAGTAGAAGGAGTACGAGCTGATTGCCACACAAAAGCGTGCTGCGCATAATGCCTACGTTGTTGTTGGGTACGATGTTTTTGTGCGTTGCCGTCGTCTTGTTGCTGAAGCCCTAAGGCCCCATACATGAAGCCATACCCCAATAACCTCGCCAAATAGCGAGCCAGCTCTGCCGCCGGATTAAAGCCCCGTTTTTGTAGGGCGCTGGGACGCGAAGGGATATACGCCACCTGCGTGTCCGGTGGTAAAGACCATCCATCACGCAAAATGGCTTGTTGCATCATCCGAGCTAATACCGGTGCCAACCGCAGCTGATGACGCGCTTTAAAGCGCCAAATCAAGCTATCTAAGGGCATCATGTAATCAAAAGCCACCGCTAACTGTTGCAGCACCGCTGGGCTATCTAAACAAGACTGACATTGCGACGCGGCACGCGCCACACCGCCTAATTGCGCTACTTTACACCGTTGACAACGCCAGCGCACCTGTTTATACCGATAATGCCAATCGGCGATACACCCCGTGCACAGCCCACCACCCTGTGTACGCCCATTGCACAACACACAGGCCGTCGGAATCTGCGCCCGTAAACCATCTAACCAAAGCAGAGGAGACCAGCGTTCGCTTGAGAATAAGAAATCAGCCATAATATGCCTTTAGGTATTTGATTGTTAACCAAAGGTGGACTCCTACATGCCACAATTACGTCCCATCAACCCCGACCATGTACGCCTGCAATTTGACCGTCGCGCGCCCTTAGATGCGGCGCAGTTTTTATACGGTGAAATCGCCCAACGTATGCTGGCGAGGTTGTCCTACATGACCTTACAACCCGAACAAATTCTGGATGCGGGATGCGGGGCAGGCCACGCCATCGACCCGTTACGTGCACGGTACGTGGATATGGATTATGTGGGGGTAGATCAGAGTCCTGCTTTACTGGCGGTGGCACAACAACGTCACTCGCACCAGCCTAGTCTATGGCAAAGACTGCGTAAAACCACGCAAAAAAGCCCGGTATTCGTACAAGCCGACATGGCTAAAACCGACCTAGCGCCGCAGTCTTTTGATTTGATTTGGTCTAATTTGGCCCTGCACTGGCACCCGGCGCCGCACGCCGTGATCGAGGAATGGCGTCGTCTACTGCGGCCCGATAAATTATTGATGTTTTCCACCTTTGGGCCCGCCACCCTGATTGAACTACGCAATGCGTTGCAATCGGCCGGGATCAAAACGGCCACCATGGAATTTGTGGATATGCATGATTATGGGGATTTGCTGTTGCAGCATGGCTTTAGCGACCCCGTGATGGATCAGGAAATCATCACCCTGACGTATAAATCGGCTGAAACCCTATTGGCTGATGTACAGGCCTTGGGCGGCAACCCGCATCCGGACCGAAAAATCATCGGTCGTGCTGATTATTTAGCCTTGATACAGGCACTAGAAAGCCAACGGCAGATGGATGGCACCATCCATTTAAGTATTGAGGTCGCCTATGGTCACGCCTGGCGTGCTGCCATTCAAAGGCAAGGCAACGAGGTGCACATCCCCATTTCCAGCATCAAGCGCAAAAACTAGGTCACAGCCAGACCAAGCTTTGCCCGGCCCCGTTGACGCCCCATTTCCAGCATCAAAGGCAAAACTAAGACTGCTGTCGACGACGCGCCGAGGCATCAATGCCCAGTTGTTTTAATTTGCGATATAAATGCGTACGCTCTAGGCCGGTGCGCTCTGATACACGTGTCATGCTGTAATTTTCACGGGCTAGGTGGTATTCGAAATAGATACGTTCGAATTCGTCGCGAGCCTCGCGCAGCGGGAGTTCTAAGGAAATAGATCCTAAGTAGGATTCGTCCTGAGGCTGGGTAGGCACCACCGGAGCTGCTGCTGCTGCCGCAGGAGCCGCCGCCGTGGATCGTGCCGCGCTTGGGGCTGCATTTTGAGGAACAACCACCGTGCGCTCAAGGCCGGTTGCAACCGCCTCGAGTAATTTTTGCATGGCAATCGGCTTTTCAAGGAAGTCCACCGCCCCTATGCGGGTGGCCTCCATGGCGGTATCGACTGTAGCGTGTCCACTCATCATGATTACCGGCATGTCTAACAAGCCTTGGGCCGCCCACTCTTTGAGTAGACTTACCCCATCGGTGTCAGGCATCCAGATATCAAGCAGAACCAAATCAGGTCGCCCACGCAAACGCGCCTCGCGCGCCTGTGCGGCATTTTCTGCTACCTCAACGGAGTGGCCCTCATCGTATAAAATTTCCGATAAGAGCTCACGGATACCGATCTCGTCATCAACTACCAGAATTCTGGCCATAAACCGTCCCTACGTTCTTTTTTTAGGCATTATCACTGCCCTCGGGTTTATTATGCAGTGTTTGCGCCGTATTGGCTAGGCGCGTAAACAGAATTGATATACGCGCGCCCCCTTCTTGGCGGTTAGCAATATCGATTTTACCGCCATGTTCTTCGATAATTTTCTTTACTATAGCAAGACCTAAGCCTGTGCCGGTTGCTTTTGTGGTGATATAAGGCTCAAAAACCCGAGCTAAGATTGCTTCGTCAAAGCCCGCCCCATTATCAGACACCACTAATCGTACCGCAGACGCCCCCGTCTTGTTATCGGTTTGTGTCAAGCTAGTGCGTACTACTATACAAGGGTTTTCCTGCGTCTGGTCCTGCTCAAGGGCATCTGTCGCATTGCTAAGCAAATTATGGATAATTTGACGCAACTGCGTCGGATCCCCTTCTACCAGCGGTAAACCATCATACAGGCTGATCTGTAACTGCACACGCTGATTTTCTGCCGTGGTCTGCGTCACCGCATCCCAACCATACAACTGCAAGACCTCGGTGATCAACGCATTCACATCCACCGCCTGCATTTGCGCTGGCGGCGTACGCGCGTATTCGCGGAAATCCTCTACCATCTGCTTTAACGATGCCACCTGATTCACAATGGTATTGGTGGCCCGCATCAACATACCGGCGTCTCGCTCATCCAGTTTATCAACTAATTTTAATGCCAAACGTTCAGCGGACAATTGAATGGGGGTCAACGGGTTTTTGATCTCGTGGGCCAGACGGCGGGCTACCTCGCCCCACGCCACCAGGCGGTTCGCAGAGATCACATCACTGATGTCATCAAACACCACCAAATAGCCGTTACGCTGACCATCCACCACCAACGACGTCCCACGTGCCAACAAGGTAATGGTCGTGGGCTCCACATCGTGTGAACTGCTCACTTGAGTCTCGAACTGCTGTTGCCAGTATTCCCGTTCGGACTCCACCGCCAAATGCGAGGCAAAGGCATCCCGTATATGGTGATCAAAGTCCGTGACACCCTCATTAAACGGCAAACGATGTCCGAGCAATTCTGCCAATTCCACCTGTAAAATACGCTGTGCCCCCTCGTTAAAGCGCGTTAGCCTAAAACTTTCATCAAAGACCAACACCCCCGAGGATAAATGACTGAGCACGGATTCCAAATACACATTCGAGCGCTCTAATTGACGACGGTTGTTTTCCACCATGCGCCGCGCCTCTTCGAGCTGGCGTGTCATGGTGTTAAAGGATCGGGTCAGTTGCCCCACCTCGTCATTGGCAATGGGTTCAGGCAGTGGACGATAATCCCCCACCCCTACCGCCTGCGTCCCCCCCGCTAGCGTCAACAGGGGTCGCACCAAACGACGTGACAAGGCAATCGCCGCAGCCACTGCGGCAAATACCGCCAGCACCAAAGCCAAGGTCAAGGTCAGGCTATACAGCTTGCGTAAACCCACCCGGGATAAGGCTAATTCCTGATAATCGCTATAACCCTGTTGCACCTGATTGGCATGACGTGCTAGTTTTTCTGGCACCGGCTGAATCACCTGCAACCAACGCTTGTCTGGGCTGATGCCATATTGCGTTAAGGTGTTTTCATTGCCCTGCAACGGTAGCACCACCCGTAGACGCAAACCCATCTCATTCGGACTACTTTCATCCACCTCGGCGGCTGCGTATTCGTTGCTCACGCGCAGCTGATTGATCACCTGTTGCGGCGGCATATCGGGCAATAAAACCGCATAATCCGGTGATGAAAAAGCCAACAAACGCCCCGATGCCGTAAACACCATGGCGTCACTAACCCCAGAACCTTCGCGCAAGGTGCTTAAAATTAAAGCCACATCCCCGTGACTGGCCTCGATGTTAGTCGCCAGTTCCCGCGTCCGCTGTTTTAAATCATCTAACTGTTGGTCTAGGGCGGCACGCCCCAAATTCAAGCCGGATTCCAGCGCCGTATCCACCCGCACGTTAAACCAGGACTCAATGGATTTGGACAAAAACTGCACCGACAGCAGATAAATCAACGCCCCCGGAATAATGCCGATCAAAGTGAAATACCAGGCAAAACGCGCCGTCATGCGCGCCCCGAACTGACGCCTACGTATTTGACGCAACAACCGCAGCGTCAAAATCAACACCCACGAAATCAACGCCAGCGCCAACACCACATTGAGCACCAGCAGCACATCGTAATACTGCGCAAAACGAGACGCATTGGCGGTGGACCATACCAGCAACGCCAATAACGCCACCGCACTAATGCCGGCGATCAGTAAAGCGAAACGCAAAGACCAACGAACTAAGGTTGGAGCTCGCCGACGTAAAAGTTGAAATTTTTCCATGGGGTAGCCAAAGACCAAGAGCGCCCATCGAGCGCATCGACTTGAAGGGGACGTGTTAATAAGGACGTATCCAAACGCAAACGAACGCGTCCCTGATACTGCTGTTCTGGATCCAAATCGATCACATAGGCCAAGGCCCAGTGACGTATATGACGCATAGGATACAGGGCATCCGATAACGATGACTCGGGCCATAACAGGTCGCCCGCCCCCACCCGCCACTGGCGCGTTAGGGCGTTATACACCACCCGCCACGTTTGGCTTTCTTTGATTTCCGTTTTATCAAACCACCACCAACGACTGCTTTTAATTTCCACATCGGCCGTAAAGTGCAGCGGCACCCCTTTGAGCGCAGCCTCCCGTATCTCATCAGACAGTTCAAACGCTATATCCGCATTGATATACAGCTTTTCATCTGCGATAAACGGGGTCACCTCGACGACTCTTTCAGACAGCTCTGGCTCGACTTCTGGTTCGGTATCGGACTGAGCCAAACTCAGCCCCATTCCCCCACCCAACACCAGGATCGTGAATAAAAACAGTCTTAATGTGCGTAGCCAGCTCATGAGTTACCTACGTATCGTTAAGCGTTAAACGCGCTTTTGCAAAAGCGCGTAATAGAACCCGTCACCACCGGCCTGCTCGGGCGTATCCAACGCCGGCAGCACCTGACGCGGTGACTGAGGTAAGAACACCGCATCCGTCTGACGAGCCATAAATCGGTCTATTTGTGCCTGTCCCTCGGCCGGGAAAATCGAACAGGTCACATACAACAGGTGTCCCCCCGGTTTTACCACTGACCACAATTTTTGCAAAATCTCTGCTTGTAGTTTCGCGGTTGCCGCCACATCGGTATCACGACGCAACCAACGAATATCAGGATGACGCCGCACAATGCCCGCCGCCGTACAAGGCACATCAGCCAATACCGCATCAAAAGGCTCGCCATCCCACCACGAATCCAACTGCTGGGCAAAAGCGGCTTTGACCTGTACGTGATCGCCATCCAAGCCTAAGCGTTGCAAGTTTTCTGTAACGCGCTCTAAGCGCTGCGCATCCGAATCCAAGGCCAACAACTGAATGTCGGCACGTTCTAAAAGGTGCGCGGTTTTACCACCGGGTGCGGCACAGGCATCCAACACACGCATCCCGTCCTCGATGGGCAACAAGCGCCCGGCGATCTGTGCCGACGCGTCTTGCACCGACCACCAACCCAAGTCAAAGGCTGGGATTTGATGCACAGGACGCGCTTGCGCTAAGACCACCGTATCATGCCCGGGTGACCACGCGGCAATCTCGGCCTGCTCCAATAAAGCCAGTAACCTAGGGACGGTGCAACGACGCTGATTCACCCGTAAGGTCAAAGGCGCCGGCATGTTGGCCACCGTCAAAATGTTTTCCCAATCATGGGGGTAGGATTTTTGTAAGGCTTTGATCCACCACATCGGGTGATTCCAGCGTGCCGTGGGTTTTTGTAAGGCGCGCTGCAGCAAGGCATCGCGTTCACGAATAAAACGGCGCAACACCGCATTCAACAAGCCTTTAGAGGCACGCATGTCGCGCTGAGACTGTGCCGCCTCTACCGCCTGATCCACTACCGTGTGCACGGAGTACACCGGCACATCGGGTCTATCCGCAAAAGCGGTTTTATCCGCCTGAAATTGCACGGCCACATCAACCAATAACAGCGACTGCAACAACAGCGCATCAAAGTATTGATCCTTGGGAGGGCGTGGCACCAATAAACGGCGTAATTCCTGTGCCAAACCCAAATGACGCAAGCTATAGAAACTATGCGCCTGAGACGCTGCCCGCACGGCGACGGGTGTCTGTGCCAGACACGTTGTCAGTGACGCCCCATTTAACACATCATGAATATGACGAGCAGAGGCAAGTAAAACCTGGGACAAAGCGGGTTGGTTGGCTGTAGACATGGGGGCAAAAGAGAACGATAAGAAAGCCGAATAAGGCAAATGGAGGTTAGTAATAACTTTAGCATTATTTACGATTAGAGGACGAGCCTCTGTAGGACGCATCACGCGACAATTGACATTTACCCCGCCTGCTATTCGGCCTAATGCCACCTTTAAGCTTTATGCCGCCTGTTACCCTGTCTAATTCTGCGATTCCCATTGGCGTGACTAGCTCGCTCCAGTACCGCAATAAAACGTCTGCGAGCCAGATACGCGGCTTGATGACTAAAGTCGCTATAATTCAACTAACAACGCCTTCAATCTGCTGTCGTACCCCCTAACGCACCCCTCTGGGCAACTGTCCTTAGCCTCGGCAAACATAAACACTCCGCCTACTGCACCTGAATCCGGATGTTTAAGGCCACAAGCATTCCAGCAAGGACGCCTCTTTTTGTCGTTTTTATGTGATTTTTATGCTGTCCTCAGGATTACTTCGCCACCAAACGCCCTCGATCAATGCACTGCAATGTTTTGAGGCCGCCGCCAGACACCTTAGCTTTACGCTGGCGGCCCAGGAACTGCACCTGACACAAAGCGCGGTCAGCAAACAGGTCGCTCAATTAGAAAGCACGTTGCAAACGCCGCTATTTAGTCGGGTACGCAAACGGCTCACGCTAAGCCCAGCCGGCGTGCGCTATCTGGCGCACACCCAGCGTATTTTGCAAAGCGTTGAACAAGCCACCTTAGAAATGCTCAGCCACAACCAAGAGACCGAGGCGTTGACCATTGGCGCCCACCCCAGCTTTGGGGCTTACTGGCTGATTCCCTATCTGAGCGGCTTTTATCACTCACACCCCCATATTGAGCTGCAGTTTGTGGATTTGTTGCAGCCACGTGAACGTATCCATACCCACTGTGACGCCGCCTTTTTGTTTGGTCAGGGCAACTGGGAAGGCGTGCACGCCATGAAACTCTTTGACGAAGGCATGATCGCGGTCTGTCACCCAGACACCGTAGCCCAAAAACCTAACCCCTCGATTCAAGAGCTCAAGTCCATGACTTTGATTCAGTGCAGCTCACGTCCAAGTGCCTGGCATCAATACTTTTTGGAACAAGACCTAGCCCCCACCTCTAGCTATCACGGACCCCGTTTCGACACCTGGTCCGCCTGTATTCAAGCCGCCTTAAATCGCTATGGTGTGGCGCTAGTACCGCACTTTTTAGCGGCACCGGCACTGGCGACCGGACGACTGGTTCGCCCTTGGAAATATGAGCTTGCCAACCAAGGTTCTTACTACTTAACCTATGCCGAACACGAGGCCAATGAGCCCGCGCTGCGTCAGTTTATTCACTGGGTCAGCCAGAACCCCTACCTAAAACCCAAAGATCATGAAAAAAAGGAATGATCTCATCGAGTAATTTCGTTTGTCACCGCGGCAAATTTTTGGTGTGATCGTAGATTAGCAATCTGATCTTAGTTACTGTCTATTCAGGAGACACCATGACCACCCTTAGCCCACAAATCAGCCCTGCCTTATCCATCGTGCATCCCATCACCTTGGATCACGGTAAAAACGCCCATGTTTGGGACACTGCGGGCAAACAGTACATTGATTTTGTGTGTGGCATTGGTGTGTTGAACCTAGGTCACTGCCACCCCAATGTGGTGAATGCCATTGTGCAGCAGGCGCAAAAAATGACGCACTACGCGTTCAACGCCGCGCCGCATCAACCCTACAGTCTACTGATGGACGCTCTGGCTGACTTTATCCCCACCCAACAACCTCTGGTGGGCATGTTGACCAACAGCGGCGCCGAGGCCACAGAAAACGCGCTCAAAGTAGCGCGCTTCAACACCAAACGCAGTGCAGTCATCGCCTTTGATGGCGCTTTTCATGGTCGCACGCTGGCCGCATTGAACTTAAACGGCAAAGTCGCGCCTTATAAAGTAGGACTAGGTGCCTTACCCGGCCCCGTCTTTCACATTCCCTTTCCTAGCCCTGATACCGGCGTCAGCGCCCAAACCGCCATCGCCGCTTTGCAGCGCTTAGGCGAGGTCGAAATTGGCTTTGATGAGGTAGCTGCTATTATTGTAGAACCCGTTCAGGGGGATGGTGGCTTCCAAGTACTGGATGCCGAATTTGCCCAGTATTTACGCCAGTTCTGTGACCAACACGGTATTTTGCTCATTTTGGATGAAATCCAATCGGGTTTTGGACGCACCGGCAAACGCTTTGCCTTTGAGCACCTTGGCATTGAACCCGATCTATTGTTGTTAGGCAAAAGCATTGCCGGTGGTATGCCCTTGGGCGCCATGATGGCCAAAGCCGAATTATTTCAGACCATGCCCAAAGGCAGCTTAGGTGGTACCTATTCCGGTAACCCCGTTGCCTGTGCAGCGGCGCTAGAAATCATTAAATTGCTTAACGATGCGCCCACTTTAGAAAAATGGGCCACCGACTACGAAAACCGTGTCCAACAGCACTACCAACAATGGCAACAGCAAGGTCTTTCCATTGTGGGTAGATTGACCGGTATTGGCGCCATGCGCGGCATCGAACTACGCCACCCTGACGGTCGCCCCGGCACCGCCGAATTAGCTCAAATTCTGAATCAAGCCCGAGAAAAAGGGTTGCTATTAATGCCTAGCGGCTCAAGTCGTCATATCATTCGTTTATTGGCCCCGCTAACCATTGAAGCAGACACCCTCGATCACGGTCTACGTATCCTAGGAGACTGCTTAGCAAATTGCTAAGGATGACATGAAACACATTGCCCTTTTACCTGTCCCTACTGCCCCCGAAACCCAATGCTATGCTGATTTTCTAAGCGAGCTAAAACGCATTGGTTTTCAAGGGGATATCGAGTCTGATTACGCAAAGCGCGTCGTGTTTGCCACCGATAACTCGGTCTACCAACGCGTGCCACAGGCCTCGATTTTTCCACGTCACACCGATGACCTCATCGTGGTGGCGCGCTTGGCTGCGCAAGACAAATACCGCGGTATTGTATTGAGCCCACGCGGGGGCGGTACCGGGACAAACGGGCAATCTTTGACCGACGGCATCATGGTGGATCTGTCGCGTCATATGAATCAAATCCTGCACATTGATGCACGCAACCGCACCGCGATTGTGCAACCGGGTGTGGTCAAAGATCAGCTCAATGCTGCCCTCAAACCCTACGGTTTATTCTTTGCCCCCGAACTATCCACCTCGAACCGTGCCACCATCGGCGGCATGATCAATACCGACGCCAGTGGTCAGGGCAGCTGCACCTATGGCAAAACCCGTGACCACGTGCTGGGATTAAAAACAGTATTGCTAGGCGGTCAGGTCTTAGACACCTTTGCCATCCGCACCGAGGAACTGCCCCAATTCAAAAACGACGACGAGGTGGGCGACATCTACAGCACGGTGGACGAACTGGTCACCACCCACGCCCAGGCCATCCAAGACACCTTCCCGCCGTTAAACCGCTGTTTAACCGGCTACGACCTGCCGCACATCAAAGAAAACGGCGAGTTCAACCTCAATAACTTATTGTGTGGTTCCGAAGGCTCTTTGGGTTTTATTGCCGAGGCCAAGCTCAATGTTTTGCCCATTCCCACTGAGCAAATCCTGGTGAATGTGCGCTATGCCGACTTTCAGGCGGCTCTGCGCGATGCCACCGCCTTAATGGCATTGAAACCGCTGTCCATCGAGACCGTGGATTCCACCGTATTGGAACTAGCGCAAAATGACATCGTGTGGTCCAGCGTGGCGCGCTATTTCCCTGATAACGAGGACGGCGCCGCCACCCGTGGTATTAACCTGGTGGAATTTGCAGGCAATGACCGCGATGCCTTGCAAGAGCAAGTCGATGCTTTTATTCGTCACCTAGACACCGATCAAAGCGTGGTTCGTCTAGGTCAAACCGTGGCCACCGGCGCCAAAGAGGTCAACACCGTTTACGGTATGCGTAAACGCGCCGTCGGCCTGCTGGGTAACGTGCAGGGCGAAATCCGCCCCCAACCCTTTGTAGAAGACACCGCCGTTCCCCCAGAAAACCTCGCCGATTTTATTGCTGAGTTCCGCGAGGTCTTGGATGCCGCCGATTTAAAATACGGCATGTTTGGTCACGTCGATGCGGGGGTATTACACGTACGCCCTGCGTTGGATATGAAAGACCCCGAGCAAGCCGCCATGATCCGCCCCATCACCGACAAGGTGGTCGAACTAGTCCATAAATATGGCGGCGTACTGTGGGGCGAACACGGCAAAGGCCTGCGTTCTGGCTATGCACCGAAATTTTTTGGTGAACTCTACCCCGTGTTGCAACAGATCAAAGCCCTCTTTGATCCGCATAACCAATTGAATCCGGGCAAAATTGCCACCCCCTCTACCCAGCCCAATGCCGCCCTATTAGCGGTGGACGAGGTGGACTTCCGTGGTGATTTCGACCGCCAGATCCAACCGTCGAACTGGCAACACTTCAACAGCGCCGTCTACTGTAACGGCAACGGTGCCTGCTACAACTACGACCTAGACGACGCCATGTGTCCATCGTGGAAAGCCACCCGCGACCGCATGCACTCGCCCAAAGGACGCGCTTCGGCAGTGCGCGAATGGTTACGCCTCCAAAATAACCAAGGCGTGGACCTAAGCCATTATCAGGCGCCAAGCGGTGTACTCGCCCACGTCAAACAACTGGGTCAAAAAATCCGCTTTAGCTGGAACTCGCCACGTCACAAAAAACAAGACTACTCGCATCAGGTCTACGAGGCCTTGGACGGCTGTTTATCCTGCAAATCGTGTGCAGGGCAATGCCCGATTAAAGTCAACGTACCTGACTTTAAAGCCAAGTTTTTACACCTCTACCACAGCCGCTACCTGCGTCCGCTCAAAGACTATGCGGTGGCGTCCTTAGAATACGCCCTGCCCTATGCCGCCAAAGCCCCTGCTGTATACAACGGGTTGATGCGCCAGCCTTTAGTCCAAAAGGCACTGAGCAAAACCGTGGGCCTAAGCGACATTCCCCTATTGCATGACACCAAATGGGACGCCTTGCTGACCCGCTATGGCGTGCAACTGGCCAACGAGCAGACCTTGGCGGCCCTAAGCCCTGAACAAAAGCAAAACAGCGTGGTGCTGATCCAAGACGCCTTTACCCGCTATTTTGAAACCCCACTGTGGGCAGACTGGTTAGATGTGCTGCATCAGCTACAGGTGCAGATTTTTATCGCCCCCTTTATGCCCAACGGCAAGCCGCTGCAGGTTCATGGCTTTTTAAATGGCTTCAAAAAACAAGCCCAACGCCATGCCACCTTATTGAATAGTTTCAGCGCCCAAGGCGTTGCTCTGATCGGTATCGATCCCGCCATGACGCTGGTCTACCGTCAGGAATACAAACAAGCCTTAGAACCTGAAATGAACGCGCCTGATGTGGCCCTGCCCCAAGAATGGTTACACCAATGGCTCAGTGCCAAAGGCATCAGCCCACAGGCGGACAACACCGACCCGAACAACACCTTTTATTTACTCGGGCACTGTACCGAAAAAACCACCGCCCCACAGGCAGCCGCCTTGTGGCGTGATGTGTTCGCTTTATTTGGTTTGAATCTGGTCAATTTGGCCAGCGGCTGCTGCGGTATGGCCGGTACCTATGGCCACGAAAGCCATCACCGTGACACCTCGGCCACCATTTACGACCAATCGTGGCGTCCCATCGTGGCGCGTCACGGTCAAAGCGGGCGTCTGCTTGCTACTGGCTATTCCTGTCGCAGTCAGGTGGATCGCTTTAGCCAGCAAAAAATTCATCACCCTATTCATATTTTACGACGACAAAATTACAGTCATTTATTAGCCTAGGAGCCTTTGCATCATGAGCACCCCCTCTTTTGTCAGTCCCAGTCAAATCCGTGCGCAGTTTTCCGCTGCCATGTCCGCCATGTACAAAAACGAAGTGCCGCTCTATGGCGACTTGATGGACCTAGTGGCCGACGTGAATCAGCGTTGCTTAGACAACGACCCCGCACTACGCGAACACTTGGAAAACACAAACGAACTAGCACGACTTGACGAAGAGCGTCACGGCGCCATTCGCGTTGGTACCGCCCAAGAACTGCACACCATTCGCCGTTTATTTGCGGTGATGGGAATGTCACCGGTCGGTTACTACGACTTGGCCCCTGCCGGGGTGCCAGTGCACTCCACCGCCTTTAGAGCCCTACACGAAGACGAGCTCAAACAAAGCCCGTTCCGCGTGTTTACTTCTCTATTGCGTTTGGAGTTAATCGACGACGAAGCCCTACGCAACGAAGCCGCAGAAATCCTATCACGCCGTCAAATTTTCACCCCCGGTGCCATAGCACTGATTGAAAAACACGAACAGCAAGGCGGGCTGGATGCAGCGGATGCCGAACAGTTTGTAAAAGAGGCCCTAGAGACCTTCCGCTGGCACACCGCCGCCACCGTCACCAGCGCCCAGTACGATGCCTTGCATGACCAGCACCGTTTGATCGCTGACGTGGTGGCGTTTAAAGGTCCGCACATCAACCACCTGACCCCACGCACCTTGGACATTGATGCCGTCCAAGAGCAAATGCCACAGCGCGGGATCACACCCAAAGCCGTGATCGAAGGCCCACCCACTCGTCAACACGCCATCTTGCTGCGTCAAACCAGCTTTAAGGCCCTTAACGAAGCCGTGCGCTTTACCGACCAAGGCGATGATGCACAAGGCAGCCACACCGCCCGTTTTGGTGAAATCGAACAGCGTGGTGCTGCTCTGACCGCCAAAGGCCGTGATCTATACGATCAACTGTTGACCGCCACCCGCGAAGAAATGGGCGGCGCCCCGACCGAGGCCAATGCGCAGCAGTATTACCAAACCTTAGCCAAGCACTTTGAAGCCTTCCCAGACGATTTGGTTGAGCTTTTCAAACAAGACCTGGCTTATTTTGTGTACACCCCCACTGCCCAAGGTCTGGCTAAAAAAGGCAAATACCCTGCCGACATCAGCATGACCCAATTGGTAGAAGACGGCGATGTGCGCCTAGACACCATTGTCTACGAGGACTTTTTACCTGTCAGTGCAGCGGGTATTTTCCAATCCAACTTGGGCGACAGCGGTACCGCTGAATACAAGCAAATGTCGAACCAAGAACTATTTGAAAGAGATCTAGGCAGTGCCGTCATGGACGAGCAACGTCTCTACCAAGAGCAATCGCAGCGCTCCCTAGCACAGTGTTTTGCCGCCTTGGGCCTCTAATCGATTAGACCCCTTGCCGTTGCCAAACGGGCCTGCTCGCCTCTGAAACATAAAGAGGTCGAAGCGGGCCCGTTTTTTATCAGGTGTCTTTGCTTTAAAACGGAGGGGGGATGGCAAAGGCCTATAATGACAAATTCAATGATTCACACCGCATGACAGCTAGGAGGCGACATGACCCTTTATCAATTAAAAGACAAAACCCCTGTGATTGCACCCAGTGCCTACGTGGCTAACGAGGCCGTGGTAATTGGCGATGTGCGCTTAGGTGAAAACGTCAGCGTGTGGCCCGGCGCCGTTTTACGTGGCGACAACGAACCCATCGTATTGGGCGATAACAGCAACGCCCAAGAAGGCGCGGTCTTTCATACGGACCCCGGCTATCCATTAACCGTTGGTAAAAACGTCACCATCGGCCACCAAGCCATGTTGCATGGCTGCACCGTAGGTGATGGCAGTTTGATTGGCATCCAAGCCGTGGTGCTGAACGGAGCCGTCATCGGCGCCGAATCCCTCGTCGGTGCCGGCGCCCTAGTGACCGAAGGCAAAAGCTTCCCACCCCGCTCGCTGATCATCGGCAGCCCCGCCAAAGCCATCCGCACCCTAACCGACGACGACATCGCCGGCCTACAACGCAATGCGCAAACCTATGTAGAGCGTGGACAGGCGTTTAAGACGGAGTTGAAAAAAATTGGTTAAGCCAACGATCGGATAACCCAACGATTTAAAAATGCGTTACAAAAAATCACTAGAACGCCTATGATCTAGCTCTGGCTTTTTGCTTTTGTCTTTATCATCCTACCTTGCACCATGAACTACCGCCCAGAAATAGACGGCTTACGGTCTTTTGCTATCCTTCCTGTTTTGCTGTTCCACGCCGGCTTTGGCTGGATGTCTGGCGGTTTTTTGGGTGTGGATGTGTTCTTTGTCATCAGTGGCTATTTAATTAGCTCCATTATTATCAAAGAACATGCGGATGCCCGCTTTAGCTTGGCGCATTTTTATGAAAGACGAGCACGACGCATTTTACCCGCGCTGTTTTTTGTCTTAATCAGCAGCACCTTGGCGGCCTGGTGGTGGTTAAGCCCCCAACAGCTCGTCGACTTTGCGCACAGCATACTGGCCACCTTAGGCTTTGTCGCCAATATCTATTTTTGGCAGCATATTGATTATTTCACTGGGGATACGAACCTACTGCCCCTGCTGCATCTGTGGTCACTGGGAATTGAGGAGCAGTTTTACTTTTTATTCCCTTTATTATTCATCCTACTCTGGAATAAAAAAGAACGGCTACTTGGGGTGATTGCCGCCCTCTTTATGGCTAGCCTACTGGGAGCACATCTAGTCGATACGGCTCAACGCAGTGCCGCCTTTTATTTGCTGCCCACCCGTGCTTGGGAGCTTATCGCCGGCGCTGGCTGTGCTTTTTATCTACATCGTAAAAGCTCTCCACACCTATCCCAAATCAACCAGTTAGGCAGTGCCCTAGGTCTAGGGGTATTAGTCGCCAGCTTTTTGCTCTTTACACCTGCCACCTTGCACCCCAGCCTGTGGACCCTGATTCCTGTACTGGGCACGGTATTGATTATTGTCTGCGCCCAACCCAACACCCTGACAGCAAAGCTACTTAGCCTCAAACCACTGGTATGGATTGGGTTGCTAAGCTACAGCGCCTACCTGTGGCATCAGCCGCTCTTTGCTTTTACGCGCATCACACGCCTGCAAGCCGAACTGCCGCTCACTATCACACTCGGGCTCATAGTATTGACCTTTTTGTTGGCTGCGATCAGCTGGCGCTTCATCGAACAACCTTTTAGAAACCGAGCTTTTTTACGTCGTAAACAGGTCTTTGGGCTTAGCCTAGCAGCCATGCTGGGCCTAGCCGCCCCTATGCTATGGATACAGCAACAACAAGGACTACCGCAGCGTTTTAATGAAGTGCAGCGTATCCTCTTTGAGCATCAACGTTTGGCCTCCCAACAAGCCAGCCATGATCCCTGCTTTGTGGGCGAAGACCGTGACAGCCAAGCCCTAGGCGAGGAATGCAAACTCAACGCGCAACAAACCAGTGCCTTGTTAGGGGACTCGCATGCTTCCGCTCTATGGTATGGTCTCAACGCACACATTCCCTTGGCAAAATACAGTGCCAGTGGCTGTGCGCCTCTGCTCGGTGATGAAATCAAAGACTGGCGTCCTTTTTGCCCCGCCGTCAACCAGTTTAATTTTTCTGAGATTAAATCCAAACAGCCCGAGCTGATTGTCTTACATGCTAACTGGCTGCTCTATCAGCAAAAACTGCCTCAAGACGACCCGCTGTTAATTGGTAAACAACTACAAAACACCCTGGCCCATTTGCAGCGCATTGCACCCAATAGCCACGTCTTTGTGATTGGTGATGTGCCGCAGTGGCCGCCGTCTTTGATTCAAATCCTCAGCGACCAAGCAAAACACGACTCGCCTGAGCATAAGCAACCCAATAGCACCTACGCCGCCCTTAAAAAGGTGGAGCATATCCTACAAGACCACATGGATGACAGGGCAACCTTTATTAGCCTGTTAGATATGTTGTGTGACGAGGAAGGTGTCTGCCAAACCATCATCCCCACAGAAACCGACTGGGAACCTCTGGCGTGGGACTACGGCCATTTAAGCCGTGGCGCTGCGGCCTATGTCAGCCAACAGCTCATACCCATGATGAAACAAGCCGCCACGCCTCATGCACCTTAAACTGTAGGGTAATGGTCTTTATAACCAAGTAAAACAGCGAGCCTAGGCTCGCTGTTTTACTTAATGCGAATAAAAACTAATCAATCCTTAATGGTTAGCAATCAAGCACACCCAGTTAATTGATTTTGACTACTACAGCACCGTTATCTAATAAAAACACAGAGTCCGGTGCTGGCCAAGTCGGCATAGATTGTGCCTTTTGTACGGCCATATCTTGGGTCTGCTTATCCGCTACGACATAACGACTATCAATCAATCGAAAAATCCATTCTTTAGACCAAGGGGTAGATCGAGCCGTACCCACATCACCTCGTGGCCCCGCAGGTAGCGCTTGATCATAAACCACGACCAAAGGAACTTTTCTTAACGAATCATCACTCATGCTCTGAAATGCCACTTGCTCGATACGACTGATAACCCGATTGGTTGCTAATAAGTCCTCTTGAGAAACCAAATGGTCATCTAGTGATTTTTTATTGATTTGCATGGAGTGCATAGAGACAAAAAACACCCCAATCACTGTTAGCAAGCAAACTAAAATGGGGCGAATCCTCTCGAATTTTATTGATTTCGTAACCAACAAATCCACAGAAATCGCCAACCAAGCCGCATGCAAACTAGCTATTGCAATCAAAGACCTAGGAGGAAAATACGGCTCTCTGGAAACAAAAGCCAATGCAAAAGTGGACAGCAAAGAAAAGAAAAATATCAATAAAACAAATAATTTATTAGGCAACCCTACTAAATAGAGACTCAACAAAAACCCAATAAATATCAAAAACAAAGGGTATATAATCTGCCAATCTATATAGTAAGAGCCCAGCTCATAATAAACTGGAAAAACAAAATTCAAAAGAGTGGAAATCAGAACCGGGTAGCTATCTAAAAAAGCAAATAAATCAATAGATACTCTATCAGTCAAGGAAAACCCCATGAAATAATATATCACCTTTGTCAAAAGAAGATACATAACCATGGATGACAACAGAACAAGAATACCTAATAAAAAATAACGCAACACCCCTTCTTTATTATTGTTTATGAATCTATACATAAGGGATATTAAAAATACCGTTGCTACAACCTGTATCGCAGACTGATAAAAGGATAAGGAAAGAGCAAGTAAAATAACAGATGAAAAATATCTACTTTTAGTTGACTGATAGAAACCAAAAATGGCTAAAAATATAGCAATAGGATACGCTAGCCTTGTACTATCAAAAGCAAAAAGAAATCCATAGTACATAGAAACACTAGCAGTCACAGCAAATAAAATTTTTGCCAGATCGCTCTTAAAACCTATAACACGAGAGGAAATAAGCGATGACCATAGTAAAAACAAGCAACCAAAAAATGTGGCAAACAACCCACCAGAACTAGCTTGCAAAAAATACTTAAAGACAAAAAAATAGCCCCAGCGTCCAGAACCTAAAAACGTGTAGCTGTCATTGGATACTTCCTGTAACTGAATCACATCATCTGCATTATAAGCAGGTAAAACGGACTGATAAGAGTAAGAGAAAAGGATAAAAATAAAGGCAAAAATAATGGTTTGAGAGTTCAGCTCAACACTCAGTAGCTTATTATAAAAATCTTTCATCCTGTTCTTACCTACTCAAAATAAAAATTCCGGCTAATATTAAAGATATGCCTAAAATTTTTAGTAAACTAAGCGTCTCTCCAAATATAAAATGCCCTAATATCGCCACTAAGAAAAATCCGCCCCCTGCCATAATAGGCGCAGCAACAGAAATCGGATTTAATGAAAAAACCCGTATAGTAAGCAAAAAGCTAATGCCATAAAAAAATACAGATGAGAAAAGCCAAGGACTTAATAAGTCAAAAATATTTTTTTTACCCAGTGTAGCCTGCCCTGCATATTTCATAGAAACCTGTGCCAGAGCATTACACCCAATAGCTAACAAAGCTAAATTAATTGATTTCATCACTATCACTTATTTTCTTTATGACATAAGAAGGTCTAGATTTTATTTCATTATAAATTCTTGATAAATAATGCCCCAAAATCCCCAAGCTAAACAAAATAGCTCCACCCATTAAAATAATTAATAAATTAACAGTGGTAAAACCATCTACAGAATGACCTGCAATTTTTTGCACAATACTGATCGCGCCTACAAAAAAACCAATCAATAATGTAATGGCACCAATCAGCCCAATAAGCTTTAGTGGCATAGAGGAAAAGCTAGTAATATTGTTGATAGCGTACTTCATCAACTTAAGCTGCCCCCAGCTTGACTGCCCTCCGACACGCTCAGCCACATTAAAAGGCAACGACGCAGAAGGGTAGCTAATCCAGTGCACCAGCCCTCTAAAAAATCGCTCTCTTTCGGGTAGTGACAAATACGTATCCACCACTTTTTTATCGAGCAACTTAAAATCCGAGTGATTTTTTAGACTCAGTCCCGTCGCTTTAAAAAACAAGTAATAAAAACCATTCGCAAACACACGGCTTTTAATACTTTCTTCTCCCCGATCTACCTTTACCCCTTCAACCACATAGATACCTTGTCTCCACATTGCAATCATTTCTGGAATTAGCTCAGGTGGATGCTGTAAGTCACTATCCATCACGACGCAGGCGTCCCCACTTGCTGCCTCTAAACCGGCTTGGATAGCGGCCTCTTTACCAAAATTTCGAGTAAAGGCGACGATTTTAAGTCGAGCCTCCTCTTGTTGATAGTCTTTTAACCGCGTTAAGGAGCTATCTTTGGAGCCATCATCAACCGCAATCACCTCAAGGTCACAGTCTGTGGAATCAACGACACGAATAATTGTTTTTAAATTATCCACGATCATTTCCTGTTCGTTATAAACAGGAATAACTAAACTAATTTTCTTTTTTTGATGCATGCGAAAAACTTTCAAAATAAAACAATAGACTTGTTCTGTTACAAATCCAATCAAAACAACCGACTCTGATTTGCACAGAATACTCTATTTAAATTAGTGGGAGCTCAGCATCTGAATACTACGCTGTGCACGCTTTTTGGCTTCCTCGTAGGCTTCGTGCAATAGCTGAGCGCGATCCGTGCGCACATCGAGCTTAGCAGGAGAGCGGAAAATCGAGGTGGTCTTAGGCACATAGGCAAACTGCTGCCCATAGCCATAGCGTAGCCACAAATGCCAATCTTCGAGTTGATCTAGCTCCACATCAAAGCCACCCCATGTTTCATACAGTTCGCGTTGAAATAAAATGGCTTGAATGGGGATGAAATTATGATGTTGTAGCACCTCATAATCCCACTCTTGAAAAAACGTCATGGGGGTAGTGAAACGTTCTTCTACGTAGTGCTGGCGGTCCTCCCGCATATCCGTATGCACCTCGATGGCCAAAGCATAAGCAGCGGCGAAAGATTCATCTTTAATTAACACCTGGGCTAAAGTCTCTACATGATCGGCAAAGATTAAATCATCATCATCTAAAAACATCAGCCAGCGCCCAGTGGCTGCCGCCAACCCCGCATTACCTGCAGAAGATCGCCCCTCTTTAGGGTTCGCAATAAAATGGACCTGTTGCCCTGGACGCGCTTGTAGGGCCATTTGCTCCACCACCGCTTTTTGCGTGTCTCCACCGTCTTCGACCACGATTAACTCAATGCGTGGATAGGTTTGATTCAACACACTTTGCATGGTTTGCTGCAATAACACCCCACGCCCCTTGTAGGTACGGGTAATGATAGAAACCAAAGGTGGCTCTGACACCGTTACCGGCGCACATTCCCAAAATGGACCGTGACGCGTGAAATCAAAATCCAAACCGTAAAAAGGAAAATGGGCCGCGGCAGGGCCTTTGCCTTTTTTGAAATAGCTCCAGTTAGAGGCCACTTTTTTTAACCCCTCCCACAACGCGGCACGCGCTCCTGGAAAAGATTGTTGGCGTCTAAGCATCAAAAACAAATACAGCAGCACGCCGCGTCGGGCATCATAGGCAGAACCATAACGCAGTCGTAAATACATATTTCCCACAAAACTGCCCGCATATTGAACTGGTTTGACCTCGCCCGCGGACTCATAGGTGTAATGGTGCACCACCGCGCCAGGCACGTATTTCAACGCGTAGCCGTAGGACCTAAAACGATAAGACAGCTCCACGTCCTCGCAATACATAAAAATACGAGGCTCATAACCGCCTACCTGCTCATAAGCCTGACGACGTATTAACACACAAGCATGGGCTGACCAGTTGCACTCAGACGTCACCGGGTCATAGTATTTGGGGTGCTCATAGGGAATCTGACGAAGTTCCCAGCTCGCCACCTGCTGAGTGGTATCAGAAAGCGCCATCCGCATCGCTACACACAATGCATCCGCCTCAAACTCCAAGTCCAGGTTCGTCACCAAACAATAATCGCTTTTACCACTACGAATCGCACGATCATGCCCTGCCCCAAAACCCAAGTTGTCCTGCTCGATCAACTGTGCACTGGCAAACTGGCCGCCATAATCACTTAATAGTTGCTGCGTTAATGACACCGTTTGGTCTGCAGAGCCGTGATCCACAAAGAACAGGTGCAAACGATTTAATGGGTAATGCTGATCGCGTAGCGACTGCATAAAAGACGGTAACCAACGCTCGCTGTTATACATCACTACCGACACATCGATCTCTGGCCATTGTTCTGGGACAGGCGCTAGGCGCGCACTCGCACAGGCCAGCGCATCAAAACGACGCTCGGCCAAGGCCTGCAGCGCGGGTATGTTTGAAGCGGCATAGCAATGGTCATGAATTTTCTGTTTGGTGTTATGTTTCCAATGCCCCAAGCGAAGACGCGAACGCCGCAACCAAGCCCATCGGTTATAAAGTGGGTCCAAAGTACGATCTACAGCATGACAAACGCGAGATATAAAGTGCAACATAAAAGTAAATACTAATTAACGAGAAAACCCTATAGCCCACGCTACAGAGTACGGCTGATTACATACAAGCGGAACCACACCAAATAAACGCTCCAGCGCATGCAAAATCGTACCATCTTTACCTATTGGCTCGGGCGGATAATCCTGCCACTCTAGGCCCAAATCCA
This sequence comes from Alcaligenaceae bacterium, assembly GCA_012839585.1. Lineage (GTDB taxonomy): Bacteria > Pseudomonadota > Gammaproteobacteria > Burkholderiales > Burkholderiaceae_B > Paenalcaligenes. The sequence continues at coordinate 41,193 of DUNB01000105.1, forward strand.
CAAAACGCGCTAAAACATGATCACGCATCCAAAACATTGTTCCTACAGGGAAGTTAAAAGCGGTAGGTAAGGCGCCAAGCTGCATTTTATCGGCTAACAGCTGTGCAAAACCTCGGTTCGCATCCCAACCTATTATCTTTGGATCGTCAGGGTACACCATACTACAATCCGACTGTAAAACCATATGCGAAACACAAGCGTCCAGCATGGCTCCGGACTGCTCACTGCCTAACATCGCCTCTAGTAAAAAGCTCTGCCATGCGGTTACAGCATCACGCTCTTGCACATGCAAACTTTGTTTAGTGTGGATATGACCGATATAACGATAATTCTTGACCAATTCAGGCCCAAATTCGGTTAAAAATGGGCCAATATCCCGTCCTCGGTTAGGAACTGTACGTACCACTACCTTTGCCGCATAATCGGCCAATAACTGTTTAGCAGTGTGAGCGTCGGCCTGGTTAGCCACACTAATAAATAAATCAGGACGTAGCTGATTACACTCAATACGCTGCAACAACTGCGGCAGCATATCCACATAATAAGCATGAATATGTAAGGCAACGGGAGCATCTGCATTTACCACAACAGAGGCGTTTTTTATGGTTCGCTGCTGCCATGGCCCACTGGGTTTACCCTGCGCCACATAATGACCTAAAGGCTCGCAATAAGGTGGTAGCTGATTGCGCTCGGCGTAAATCTCTGGATTAAAACCAGGACATGGTTTACGTGGTTCTATTCCCGTATGCCAACGTCGCAAATACTGCTCAAGATACTGATTTTGATCTACTTCTTCGTTAAAGTCAGGGGCAAAAAAGCTAGAAACAAATAAACGCGCCGCACGAATATGACGACTGTCCTCGATGGTTTGCTGATGTTGCGCTTGGCTTTGCTCCAAAAGAGCAATCCAATCTGCTCGTTTTAATCGTTCCCAGTCAGAAAACTGCCAAGTTTCTAACCCTTTTTCACTAAAATGAGCTGTTAAATAAGGCTGGGCGCTAGGTTGCGCTATACCTGCGTTCGCCCAAAAAAAGATCTCTTGTAAGGTGCTTAGTGAGCCCACCGCATCCAAATCCTGCCAAAACACAGTAGTGCGAGGCAAACCCGCTAAAGCCAAACTCCAATACGCATTTTTTGCAGCTACGCCAAAAATCAAACTGTGTTGCAAGCTAGGATAGCGCTGCTTTAGATACTGAATGGTGTATTGCATCTCCCCGTAGTGATTACGCACATTATGAACATACACACGGTTAAATTCCGCCCAATCCAAAACAGCAGTCCCTAACTGCAGCACCGTGATTTCATAGCGATACTGCAAATCCAAAAGCAGTTGGTACAGCTTTTGCTGCTGCTCTGTCTCGGTGGGATAAAGACAGCACACGACTAACAAATGCTGATCGCTTCGTAATAGAATCTGCTTTTGGCCTGTTTGCATCCAACGCACCGACATAGGAGCTGCCATCGCAAAATGCTCTTGAGCTGATAACGAGCTATGTTGTAATTGCTCTGCATTTAAGACTAAATACGCCTCCTCATCAAAAATGTCAGGCAAACCAGGGGCAGGAGGGGTCTCTTTTAGCTGATTTAGTCGTTGCTCTAACAACAAGATCCGCTGCTCTGCCAAGTCTAATTTAGACTCTAGACTCTGCACTCGTTCTGCAGCGGATTGCATATACAACTGAGCAAGATGGGATTCCAGTGATAATGGCTGTTTCTTTATATCCATTGTGTGATTTTATAGAAAAAACTCCCAGAGCATGAGATAAGAGCATCCAAGGGTGCTCTTTGATTAGTCGACACTATACTCGATCACCCACCTGACTGACATCAATGATTTATTTTGAATAACGCCTACTGACAAGGCCTTAGGTGCTTGTACATTATTTTTCACCGAAAAGTGACTATATGGTTAATCAATTTATTACAATTAACAACCAAAACTCATGCTTAATTAGCCTTTACCTAACAGAGAGCATCAAAAATGATCTTTAGCTCCACCGTATTTATCCTTATTTTTATGCCAATCACATTTTTTGGTTATTTTTGGTTAAATAAAAAACGGTTAATTATTGGAGGTAAAGTGTGGCTAACATTAGCCAGCTTTTTATTCTATGGGTATTGGAACATCAATTATATTCCGTTGCTCATGGCGTCGATTCTATTTAATTTTATAGTTGGCGGAGCCACCTCTCCTTATCAAACTCACATCAATCTAAACAATCAAAAAAGAAAATGGGTGTTGGGTGTTGGTATTGTAGGAAACCTACTTTTACTGGGTTATTTTAAGTACGCTAATTTTTTCATTAATAACCTAAATGCACTAAGCGGATCCGAGTTTCATTTACACCACATTATTTTGCCTTTGGGCATCAGTTTTTACACCTTTACCCAAATCGCCTTTCTGGTGGATAGCTACCAAGGCAAAGCCAAAGAATACGACTTAATCAACTATGCGTTGTTTGTCACCTTTTTTCCGCATCTGATCGCAGGCCCCATCTTGCATCACACCGAAATGATGAGCCAGTTCAAATCACGCTGGACCTTGTGCGTGCGATACCGAAATATCTTAATGGGGCTATTTATTTTCAGTATTGGCTTATTTAAAAAAGTCATGATTGCCGATATTTTTGCAATTTGGGCTGACGCAGGCTTTTCCCCGGGAGCCTCTCATCACTTTTTTAGCGCTTGGGCCACTAGCTTATCCTATACCTTTCAGCTGTATTTTGATTTTAGTGGTTATTGCGATATGGCCATTGGCGCAGCGCTGATGTTTAATATCTGGCTACCACTGAACTTTAACTCCCCTTACAAAGCTTATGATATTCAAGATTTTTGGCGACGCTGGCATATCACCTTAGGTCGTTATTTACGCGATTATCTTTACATTCCTCTAGGCGGTAACCGCAGTGGCATGCCTCGTATGTATGCCAACCTGTTTATTACCTTTTTACTTGGTGGCCTGTGGCATGGGGCGAGCTGGATGTTCGTAATGTGGGGAGCATTACATGGCAGCGCCCTAATCATCCACCGTCTTTGGAAAAAAGCAGGCTACACCTTACCCAAAACCGTGGCTTGGCTAATCACTTTTTTGTTTGTGAATATCACATGGGTTTTTTTCCGCGCTAACTCCATGGACGATGCGTGGCGTATTTTAAAAGGTATGGTAGATGTGGCTTCTATACAAGGAGTTGGCGTCTATGATGTCCCTTATCAGCACTATGCATGGGGAGGTGCCCTGATTGATACCTTTAACCGCTATCTACCTGCGGGCATGACGGCGTATCTATTAAGTTTTGCGATGATTGCTATCGCCTTTGTAATATGCAGCCAACGTAATGCCTTCCAGATGACCACACTAGGGCGCATAGGCTGGGGCAAAGTCGCTTATATGACCCTATTATTTAGCATTGCCATGTATGCAACCAACACCAGCAGCAGCGCCGTTTTTCTTTACTATAATTTCTAAGACAGTCCAATGATACGAAAAAAGATCCATGTATTTGTCTGTGTATTTTTGTTGTCTTTAGCCCTGCTTCCGGCATGGAACATCTACCACAACAAATCCATCGAGAACCTTTACAACACCGATGTGGTGCAGCCTTTGATTGGCTGGCTCAGTTATCAAGCAGGCATATCGATCAAGCCAAATCAAACCTACTTAGGTAAAGACGGATGGTTTTTTCTTGGTGATGTTTATATGAATGGGGTAGACAAAAAAAGACGTCTCAGCAAGCAAGACAAAGAAAAAATCCAAACCGCCATCCATAACTCGGAACTTTGGGAACGCTGGTTCCTAAGCCAAGGCGTAAAGTCCTACACCATTATGCTGGCCCCTGACAAAGACAGTGTTTACACCGAGCAACTTCCCGATTGGGTTAAAAACCCAGCGACTAAGCCGTTGGACTACTTTAAACAGAACAGTGATGAAAACATCTACGTGGTGCTTTTGGATACGCTAAAACAGGCCACGCAGACTTATCCTTTTCCCTTGTATTTTAAAACGGACTCTCACTGGAATCAGCTTGGTGCGTGGATTGGATTCAAAACGCTCATGCTACAACTACAGCAAAAGCACTCCCACTTAATTTTCAATAGCCATGATTTTGAAAATAGCCTCTACCGGTACGGACACAAAAAAGGAGATCTAGCTAACTTTTTGCATATTGCTGACTATCTGGACGACTACTTTGTCAGCTCCCATCACACCCTATCTAACCCACCCACAGTAGAGGTAGTTGATTATGACAAGCGCAGCACAAAAGGTTTGGAGTCCATCCATTTTGCTGATAGCCAAATCAACCCGATCTTGTATAAAAACCCAAAGGCGTTAAACCAGGAAAAAGTGTTATGGATACATGACTCGTTCGGCTCTAGCGTGGTGCCATTTATGCTTGAACATTTTGCAGAGGTGGTTCATATCCATATCACGGGTGCTACTACTGAAAAAATTATGGCATTAGTACAGTCTTTTGCGCCCGATTTTGTCATAACAACCGTGGTAGAGCGAGAGTCCCGAGATCGGTTCTATTTGGAAGCTCCTTTATAGCCAACAACCTAATAACCGATATGTGGGAATCCTTAGCATGGGGTTATGGGCAATTAAGCCGCAGCGGTGCGAACGTCGTGGCGCAGTTCATTGACTCGCACCACACAGCCCATTTAATGACTACTAAAAATTAAATTTTAATGTATCGTCATCGCCTAAACCTTCGCCAAACAAGGCATCTACATCGGCCGGTGCATCAATAGCTGGGTTATGTTTTTGTAGGCGCAATAATAAATGCCCCTGCTGCAAGGATAAATTCACCGCATAGGCAATGCCCAACGCCTGGGCCTGACGTAAGCCTAAAAAGTCCTGATCCGCTAAGGTCGCCAAGGCGGCTTCATTCAGACAATACAACCCATCAAGCTTCATGCCTAGTTGTTCGGTCAGTGCCGCAGGCCAAGGCATGAGCACATCGGCGTCCACCAGCGCCTGCACGGCTTTTTGGGTGCGTGCAAATAACGGCGAGTCTTTTTGAAGTTGGTCTTGAATGGCCTGCACCGCCGGAATCAACGAACCGTCGGCGTTCATCAGAGGTTGTGCACCGGGCTGATCCGCCGCCGCAGCCAATTTACCGTTCAGGTTAAATCGCAAAAAGGACAAATTGCCCACAGTGTGCAAATCAAAGTCATAAGTCGCTACCGAACGAGGCTGGTAACGCCCTACCCACTGCCCCTGATGCACAAACAAATTATGTTGAGGCTGCAGACCCGCCACCGCCATCAACTGCCATTGACCATCGTGTTGTGCAATAGCCAATGGCATAGTCGAAGCCACCGCAGCGAGCTCGCCTGCATGGATAGGGAGCAAAGGCTGCCCCGCCACATAGGTTAAATCCACCGGTGGAATCCAGCAAAAGGTGTCATTTTGTTTTTTTGTTAAGATTTGGTAGTTTGCAGTCATGAGTGCTCCAGTCAATACATCACACCCCTTATCATACACCGCCTCTACCCTCTAAAAGACGCCTTACTCGATCAGTTTTAACCAGCCGTCGGCAAAGTGTAATTGCTCGGCATTCACGCCGCTCAATTGCAAAATGACAAAGTCTGGGTTGTGAGGAGAAATGGAGTTGCTGGACTGACCGGCAAAGTCTACCATTTCGATCAGCAGCACGGTGTCCGCGCCCTGTTGCAGCACAAACATATCCAACACACCAAGACTACCGCCTAACGGTCCCGCCCTAAGGTCCGTGGTAGGTTCTAACCAATGCGCCTGCTCCACCAAGGTCCCAAAATACATGGCATCCGACCCATCAAAATGCTGCACCGTTAGGGCTTGGCCACTGTACACAAACAAATCTGCTCCTGTTTGTTGCTCTGTGTCCAGCCGTCCTGTCGCTACCCCGTCCTCAACCCCCACCACGGCATAGCCGGTATCTACAAAAGCCTCGGTAAAAAGCAGGCTTTGTTGTTGTTCGTCTTGCCACTGCTGAACCGCCTCATCCCACTGCTGCTGAGCCAACAGCGCCTGCTGATAGTCCTGAACGGTTTGATCAAAGGTTTTTAAGGCCTGTTTCGATGAAGCCAAAGCCCTCTGGTTCAGGTTAATTTTATACATCAGATGCCCGAGCTGGCTTTGATGAGGCTGCAAGGCTAAATCAAAGGTGTAGTCATCCAACTGCGTCAGGTTAGATCCAGCACCATTCACTTTCGCCAACTGATACAAAGGTGTCACGCTATCATCACTGCCTAAGGTTTTAGCCTGTGGAGCGGGTACCAACCCATCGGCCCCCTGCCGCATCTGCGTCACCAAAACCACCCCCGCAGGTAAACTGCCTTGCTGAATCAACCCCGTCCAACTAATGGGCGTATACACCTCGTCCTTATACTGATAGGGGCTAAAGCCCTCTTCTTTTAGGGCGCGAACTACACCTTGATCAATGGCCTTAATCGCAGAGGGTTCTTTTTGGATTAAACGGTATAACGTACTGATGGCGACTTTTAGTTCCGGCGATGCATTACGCACATCCGGAGGCGGCTGGTCGGCGCCTTCCATGGAAGGCGCCGACCAGCCGCCTCCGGATGTGCGTAATGCATCGCCGGAACTAA
>DUNB01000106.1 GCA_012839585.1 Alcaligenaceae bacterium
AGCAAGGACACCAACACACCAAAAGCATACTGCGGGAAGAGTTTCTGCGCCCCTACCCCTATCCAATAGATCAGCGCCACTACAATTAACGTGCCCGAAATCCCCATGCCTATTCTGGCGAATTTTTGCAGCGTCGTACGTGGAGTCTCTGCCGCCATCATGGGCTGAATACCGAGTTTTAATGCCTCTAGGTGCACAATATAAAACAAGGAAATGTACGACAGCATGGCAGGCAACAGCGCATGACGAATAATATCGGTATACGGAATACCCACGTATTCGATCATCAAAAACGCGGCCGCCCCCATTACCGGCGGCATGATCTGGCCATCGGCCGAAGCCGCCGTTTCAATCGCCCCAGCACGCACCCCACCATAACCGGCACGTTTCATTAGAGGAATGGTAAAAATACCTGTGGTCACCACGTTTGCCGTAGAGGACGCGGACACAATGCCATTGACCGCAGAAGATAGAACGGCGACCTTTGCCGGCCCACCACGTAAATGTCCGAGCAAAGAGAAAGACACCTGCATCATGTAGTTACCGGCTCCGCAACGATCCAGCAGTGAGCCCAACATGACGAAGATAAAAATGTACGAGACCGAGACCCCTAGCGCCACCCCAAACACGCCCTCGGTAGTAAGCCACATATGAGATACCAAACGTTCTAACGAGGCGCCACGATGGGCTAAGGCATCTGGTAGGTAAGGACCTAAAAACACATACAGAATAAACACGGTGCCCAGTACCGCCATGGGTGCACCTAAGGCACGACGCGTCGCCTCTAGGAGCAACACCAAGCCGATGGCAGCAGTCACCACATCCATAGTGGTTGGAATACCCGGCCTGTCTGCTAAGTCATTATAAAATAAGAATAAATAAGCGCCACAGAAGCTCGCGACCAGACCCAGCACCCAGTCCTGAATAGGGATACGATCACGTGCCGCTTTTTTTGAAGCCGGATACGCCACATAGGCCAAAAACATGGCAATACCTAAGTGCAGCGCGCGCGCCTCGGTATCATTAAAGATGGCAAAGCGAAAGGTAAAAGGCAGAGGTGAGGCATACCATAATTGGAAAAATGCCCAACACAAGGCCACTGTAAAGACGATAGCCCCCACTGCGCCACCCACCTTACGGCCACCACGATCAACCTCTTCGACTAATTTTTGTAGGTCTTGTTCTGTAGGCGTGGTGCTCATAGTACATCCTTCTGGTAATTAGCCTAGCGTCTAGATAAGACGGGCCGCCCTTTTGGGGCAGCCCGCCATACGACAAAATGCATGTTTAGCTTGGGCATGCCCTAAACGAGCTGCCCCTGCGAGCCTATGCTTATAGCAAGCCTTGCTCTTTGAAGAATTTTTCTGCACCAGGATGTAGAGGTGCGGACAAACCGTTTTTCACCATATCCTCTTTGACCAAGTGTGCCAAAGCGGGGTGTAAGCGTTTGAAGTCTTCAAAGTTATTAAAGACGGCCTTAACCACCTCGTAAACGTACTCATCGGCAACGTCTTCAGAAGTGACAAAGGTCGCTAATACACCGTATGTAGGGGTGTCGTTAGGGTTGTTAGGATATAAGCCGCCAGGAATCGAGACTTTTGCGTAGTAGGGGTATTTTTCAACCAAACCGTCTACCGCGGCACCCGTCAATGGTATCAACTGCGCACCACATGTGGTGGTGGGGTCTTGGATATTGGCAGAGGGGTGGCCTACGCCGTAAAAGAAGCCATCGATTTTGCCATCACAGAGGGCCTGGCCGTGCTCGTCAGGACGTAATTCGGAAGCCAACGAGAAAAAGCTGTGGTCCTTGCCCATTGCGGCGAGGAGTTGCTCCATAGAGGCACGTGTACCAGAACCCGGGTTGCCTATGTTAAAGCGTTTTCCTTGTAGGTCTTCGAAGGTTTTAACCCCTGTGTCCTTGCCAGCGACTACAGTGAAGGGTTCGGGGTGAATGGAGAACACAGAACGTAGTTTTTTATAAGCACCAGCGTCTTTAAACTGGCCCTCGCCATTATAGGCGTTGTAACCTACGTCGGACTGCACTACACCTAAGTCTAGTTCGCCGGCTTTAATGGTGTTGACGTTAAAGACGGAACCACCCGTGGACTCAACCGAGCAGCGTACGCCGTGCTCTGCACGATCTTTGTTAACTAAACGACAAATGGCGCCACCCGCCGCATAGTACACGCCCGTCACACCGCCTGTACCGATGCTAACGAACTTTTGCTGGGCCGCTGCGGGCAGAGGGGCCAACATCATGGAACACAGTGCAGCACCGAGGGTAAGTGTCGCACCTTTACTACGTATCGCTTTGGTAAAAATTTTACGCATGTTGTTCTCCTTTTAGGCAGAAACGCAACTGCCCTATTGTTTAAGCTTGTTTATACTACCGTGATACGCCTCGAAAAAAACAAGGTAATTTCCCTATATTTGGTCAAAATTACCGTTTATGCTTAACAACTATCACCTTTTATTTAACAGATTCCAGCAGGAATCCCCCGCCTATTAGGTGGCGGGTAATTCATAACGTCTTTGCGTTTTTATAAAATAAAAGTATTCGATTTTTTAATTCAACCATAGCAAAGCAGTTTTTTTACTTTGCTATGTGTTGAATTTAGCTTTTTTTAACACCAAAACAATTTTCTAGGGCTGGGAACGTACCGCCGCGGACCTCATCGGCATAACTTTGTGCCGCATCGCGAATCACCGAGGCTGCATCACCAAAGTTTTTAGCAAAACGGGGAATACGATCGCCGCTTAATCCTAGGATGTCCTCGGTCACCAGTACCTGACCATCACACGCGGGCGAGGCACCAATACCAATCGTCGGGATATGGAGCTCTTCGGTAATGCGACGTCCTAAGGATTCCGCTACGCCTTCGATCACCACCGCAAAGGCGCCAGCCTCTTGATGAGCTAACGCATCAGCTAAAATACGCTCTGCCGCCTCATCGTTCATGCCCTGGGCTTTAAAGCCACCCATGGTATTCACATACTGCGGCATGAGCCCCACGTGTGCCAATACGGGAATACCACGCTCTACTAGGAATCGTGTGGTTTCTGCCAAAGGCTCGCCCCCTTCGATTTTGACCGCGGTGGCGCCGCTATGGGCTAACATGAAGGCCGCATTTTCAAAGGCTTGTTGTGGCGATACCTGGTAACTACCAAAAGGCATATCGATGACCACACAGGCTTGCTGCGTCGCATTCACGACGGCTGCGCCATGGTCAGCCATTTGTTGTAGAGTAATACTTAAGGTGTCTCGCATACCATAGCCAACCATGGCAGTGGAATCACCAACCAGAATTAAATCCAAAGCAGGGTCAATAAGACGAGCAATTGGCGCAATATAAGCCGTTAAGCAAACAATTTTCTTATTGCCTTTGTACGCCATTAGTTCTGGCACGCTACGGCGTTTGATTTCACTATGTACACTCATTCTAACTCTCATGAAAAATAGAAAACGGACAGGAGCCTTTTATGACACAACCTAGCCCTCTTATTACCCTTAATAATGGCAATCAAGTGCCTCAATTAGGTTTTGGGGTTTGGCAAATTGCCAATGACAAAACCGCCGAGGCTGTACAAACTGCACTAGAGGCTGGTTATCGTCTTATTGATACGGCAACCATTTATGAAAATGAAAGCGGCGTGGGTGCTGGTCTTAAAGCCAGCGGTATGGCACGCAGCGACTATTTCGTTACCACCAAAGTCTGGAATGACAGCCATGGCGCCGAGGCCACTAAAGCCGCCTTTTACCAAAGTTTAGAGCGTTTAGGCTTGGACTATGTGGACATGTATCTCATTCACTGGCCAGTACCAAAAATCAATCAATACGTACAAAGCTGGCAGGCGATGATTGAGCTACGTGATGCCGGTTTAATTAAAAACATCGGTGTGTGTAATTTTAACGCGAATCATATTGAAGCCTTAATTCGTGAAACCGGGGAAAAACCGGTGGTGAATCAAATCGAACTACACCCGGCTTTTCAACAACCCGCTATGCGACAGTTTCATGCACAGCATCAAATTCAAACCCAGGCCTGGAGCCCCATGGGACTCGGTACCCTTTGGGATAACCCAACTTTAGCGGATATTGCCGCAAAGCACCAACGTAATGTAGGGCAAATCATGTTGCGTTGGCAAATTGAGCTAGGCCATTTGGTATTAAGCAAAAGCGAAACACCAGAACGCATTCGCAGCAACCTGCAGATTTTTGATTTTGCTTTGGACGAGGCCGACAAACAAGCCATTGCGACATTACACAATGAGGCCGGTCGTCTAGGCCCTGATCCAGACCTATTCCGTCTACCAAAAAACTAAAGCTGACATGCTATGCTTGGGTTTTGTTTTTCATGAGGCAACTGCTGATGCAAACCCCAAGCACAGCTCTGTGGCACCATCAAGCTCACCCCCATCCCGTGTTGAACGATTGGCTCTTTGAGCCGGGTTCATTAACCGCACGTCTTAAGTCTCTGAGCCAACAACACTTCGAGGTGCAGCCCTTGCGCGAAGGCTGGATGCCATTGCGCCCAGATGAGGCCGCTGCGTTACAGGTCGATGTGGATACGACGGCCTGGGTGCGCGAGGTCTATTTGCTTGGTCATGGCAAACCGTGGGTCTTTGCACGCAGCATTGCGACCCAAGCGTCTTTAGAGCAAAGTGGCTTTCCCTTAGCCGAACTGGGCACCCGTCCCCTGGGTGAGGTGCTGTCTTTGCACGAAGCCTTTGTGCGCGGACAACTGCATACCTGCGCTTATCCAGCAGCATGGCTACCCGCCCCGTATCAACAACATAATGCTTGGGCTAGGCGTTCCTGTTTTAGCAAAGGGGCCTTAGCGGTGTTAGTTTGCGAGGTTTTTTTGCCTGATTTATGGCAGTTTCAGGGCATTACCGTTCCCGACGCCTAAGACCGTTCTGATGGTTTTGTGCCATCCACCTGACGCGCCGCCTTTGATAGCCAGACATATAACAACGGCGCCAACGCAAAACTCCACAACAAGGCTCTAGCAGCCTGTTGTGCGCTTTCTACTGTGCCCTCGTTAAAGCCCGCCGCCACTGTAATCATCCCCGCTACCGCTGCCCCGATGGACATGGCATACAGCTGCAAAGTCGTAATTGAGGCGGAGGCTAAGTTTTCTTGTCCGGCTTCAGCGGAGCTAAAGACACGGGTCAACAAATGCGGCCAAATCATGCCCACACCAAGACCCACCCCGTATAACGCGATGCCCACTAACCAAAGAACGGGCAGCATATCTCCCCGTTGCTGCCAAGGCAACAGCACACCTAACATCACCAAACTGAGCGCAGACACCACCGGAGAAATCCGCAAAAGCGTGTTCGCAAATTGCGGGCTCCGACTGGCCATCAGTATCGCCCCCGAGGTCCACCCTGCGGACATCAGAGCCGTCATATAACCGGCTTTTAACGGCCGCACCTCGTGGATCATTTGCAAAAAGTACGGCACGTAGATCTCACTGATCACTCCTATGCTCATTAAAGCAATGCCCGCATACAAACTGCCCAACGGGTGGCTGATTGAATAGGTCCCAGTTGGAAAAAGCGGATTTGTACTGAGTGCATCATCCCTTGAAATGATATATAAAATGGTCAGCACCAACACCACCGACAGCGCTACCAATAACCACGATTCCGCCAAACTGCCAAAGGAAATAATAATCACCGATCCCGTTAATAAGGCGATCTTGAGTAAAGGTGGTTTAACGGGGATTTCATCCCGGTTCTCTTGGCGTGACTGCAATTGGGTTGCTACCAGCAGGGTAATGATGAGCGCCACCGGAATAATGGACCAAAAGGCCAAGCGCCAATTACCGCTTTCTGCAAAAATGCCGCCAATGGCCGGGCCGGCCACCGTAGCCACCCCCCACATACTGGATATCAAGGCCATGGCCTTGGGCCACAGTCGTTGCTGAAACACCAGCCGCACCGAGGTATAGCTTAAGCCCAGCAATAAGCCACCACCCAGCCCTTGCACCGTGCGTGCGCCCAACATAAAGAGCATGGTCGGACTGAGCGCCGCCGCAATGGAGCCCAACATAAACACCAAAATGGCGAATAAATAAGACGCCCGTAACCCTAAAAAACCTACCGAACTAGCAGATAAGGCTGAGCCCAGAATGGAGGCCGCCACAAATAAAGTGGTGTTCCAGGCGTAGTATTCGATGCCCCCTATGTCCTGGACCACAGAGGGCAAGATGGTGGTGACGATGTACACATTAACTGCATGCACCGCCACACCGCCACAAAGCGCCAGTGAGCGTAAGCCATTACGCCCGGAAAGTAGCTCGCCCCACGAGGCGGTAGCAGCTGCAGGTAAAGTGCTCATGTTTTTCGCCTAACTTCTGTTATGGTATGTAGAGGTCATCACGATTTTTGTTACTCATTTATGGTTTGGGGTTTCATTTAAATATAACGCGCCGCCCCCATCTATTCTCATTATGACCCGGAGATTTACATGACAGCCTCTAACGAGCATAGCAAACATTACTCTGAGCATGGCTTTTGGGAAAAACTAAAGAAATACGCCCAAAAAGCCGGCCGAGAAGTGATTGAAAAAGCCCTTTGGCTTTATTATGGCGCACAAGATCCTAAAACACCGGCTTGGGCCAAAACCGTAATGATTAGCGCTTTGGGCTACTTTATTTTACCTCTGGATGCCATTCCAGATCTGGCCCCTATGGTCGGCTACACCGATGACCTGGGCGTATTAGCCGCCGCCATTGGTACCGTAGCACTCCATATTTCCGATGATACCAAGGCCAAAGCACAAGAAAAACTGATCGCGTGGTTTGGTTAAACGATTCACCTTTCAGCGCACATATTACCTTTGATCGCATTTCTTACTTTTGATCACTTTTCTGGGTACAATGCGATCATCTTTTATTCGTTGACATCCTCCCCGCCCTAAAGGGCAAGGATTCCTACGGCGCTCAGGCGCGGCATTGAGCCGCCTCTGAGTCGCTTCGGTGGGTTCCTGCTGCTGGCGGCCTGACTGCACCACTCACTTCACAGGCGAACTGGGCGTGTCCCGCCCTTAATACATTGATCGCGCCGACCACATCGGCATGTTCCTCAAAACGGCATTGCACACAGGCGAAAGCCGATTGCGTAGAGCGATTTTCGTTACTGCAATGCCCACACTCAGGGCAAGTCTGGCTAGTGTAGTGCGGCGGCACCGCCACCAGCCACCCCCCTGCCCACGCCAACTTGTAATCCAACTGACGACGGAACTCGAACCACCCTTGATCCAGAATGGCTTTATTTAGGCCAGACTTCGCCCGAACGTTTCTCCCCGGCTCACCTGCCGTACCCGCTGCCGATCTAGACATATTCCGTACCTGCAAGTCCTCTATACACACCATCGCGTGGTTTTGGCTGATTGTGGTCGTGGCTTTATGCAGGTAGTCTTTGCGGCAGTTACTTATAAGGCTGTGCAAACGTTGGACGTTAGCCTTCGCTTTTTTCCAATTGTTGCTGAATTTAATCTTGCGGCTCATCGCCTGTTGCGCTTTGCGCAACGCAACTTCGTGCTTCTTAAAACTGTTAAGCGGAGCATAGTACGTGCCGTCCGAGAGCGTGGCAAAACGTGCCACACCCATATCGACGCCAACCGCTGACGTGCCTTGTGGAACCGGTGGCTCGACGTCCCGTTCGGTCTGAATACTGATGAACCATTTGCCCGCTTTATGACTTACCGTGACGTTCTTCACCGTACCCAACACGTCGCGGCTGTTGCGGTAGCGCACCCAGCCCAGTTTCGGCAGAAAAATACGGCTGTTCTCCTGATCGAGCTTGCAACCCTGTGGATAGCGGAAGCTATCCGATTGCCCTTTTTTCTTGAAGCGTGGAAAATCAGCGCGTTGGGCAAAGAAGTTTTTGTAGGCGCGCTCGAGGTCTTTGAGTGCTTGCTGCAAACATTGACTGGGCGAGTGTTTCAGCCATTCTGTTTCCTTGTCTACCTTCCAAGCAGGCAGGAAATTAGCCAGAACGGTATAGCTGAATCGAGTCGTCTTGTCGGTGGCATAACGGTCTTTTTGCCACGCCAATGCCTTGTTAAACACGAAACGGCACGCACCGGCAAAGCGGCGCATATCGCGTCGCTGAGCACCGTTGGGCTTGAGTTCGTATTGATAGGCTTGCAATCGTTTCATACTAACAATGATACGTGGCCTAGGGAGAAAAACAACCGCATTCGACGCGGTAGACACTGTTGTTAGTATGAAACGATTGCAAGCCTATCAATACGAACTCAAGCCCAACGGTGCTCAGCGACGCGATATGCGCCG
>DUNB01000107.1 GCA_012839585.1 Alcaligenaceae bacterium
AGAGGACGTGGCGTGGTCTTTGCAACGTGCCGCAGACCCACAAACCGGTAACCCAGGTAATTTTGTCTGGAAAAACCTAACAAACTTTAAGGCCGACGGTAATGTGGTCACCGCCGATGTGTTGGAATACGAGCCGACGATCTTTAAATGGATGGCTTTCTTAACGGGTTATGTCATGCCCAAAGCCTACTACGAAAAAGTCGGCGCAGAGGGCTTTGAAAAAGCCCCTATAGGCACAGGCCCTTATAAAGTCGATGCGTACGAGCGCGGCGCTTATGTACGTTTAGTGGCCAATAATGATTACTGGGGTGGCAAGCCCGCCTACGAAACCGTCACCATTAAGTTTGTGCCGGATGCGGCCAGCCGAGTGGCAGAGGTCGAGTCCGGCAATGCGCACGTTACGATGGAAATTCCCTACGAGGAGTTCGATCGTCTGAAACAAAAACCTGGCCTAACGGGCGAAGCCTTCCCTATTGCTGATGTGGCCATGATTTTCTTAAACGACATTGGGCCTATGCTCGATAAAAATGTACGTTTAGCCGCGCACCACGCTATCAACAAACAACTGATTATTGACCGTCTATTGCGCGGTTATGGGGTGCCATTGGCCACCCTAGAGGCTCCCGAGTACGATGCTTTTGATCCGGATCTTAAGTTTGAATACAACCCTGAAAAAGCCAAGGAATTGTTGGCTGACTCGGGCTATTCCACAGATAACCCCGTTAAATTTAAGATCCAAACCACACGTGGTTATAAACCCAAAGATTACGAAATGATCCAAGCGATTGTGGGTATGTGGCGCAAAGTGGGCATAGAGGCCGAAATCGAAATTTACGAGGTCGCCAAACACTATGAATTGCGTGCGGCCGATGAGCTCGCTCCTGCGGCATTCTATAACTGGGGTAATGCCATTGGTGATCCGGCGACTTCTACCGGTCACTCTATGTTTGGTCCATCCCCGCACTCGGTGTGGGACTCTCAGGATTTGATCGACAAGATCATGCCATTGTGGGCCGAGACAGACGAGGAAAAACGCATTCAAGGTTGGAAAGACGTCAGCGCTTACATCATGGAAAACGCGTACGTGATCCCGTTGTTCCAGTACACCTTACCTGTGATTCACTCCGACAAGGTGGTTGTCCCTGCCGCGGCAACAGGTGATGTGACGGCCTACTCAATGAAACCTGCCTCCTAACGGGTGCTGTTTTTCGGTTTGCCGGGTGGCCTCAGTTCGGGCCGCCCGTTCTTTTAGCAACTGACCCGCAATCCTCATGTTGAAATCTATCTTAATACGACTAGCGACGATGTTCGTGACGCTGGTTGGCGTTGCCATTGTTGTCTTCATTTTAATTCGCGTCGCTCCGGGAAACCCCATCGCTATGATGATCTCGCCGGGAGCCTCTGAGGCGGATATTGAGGCCTTAAAAGCACTTTATGGTTTTGATAAGTCCCTGGTCCAACAGTTTTTTATTTGGGTAGGGGGCGTATTACAGGGTGACTTTGGAACCTCCATTACCCTAAAACAACCCGTTTTGGATCTAGTGCTGGAGCGCTTACCTGCGACGTTAGAGCTCTCTATTTTTGCTTTGCTCATTGCGTTGGCCATTGGCGGCTTTACTGCGGTATGGGGGGCCAAAGAGCGAGGCCGCAGCACAGAGGTAGCGGTGGATTTATTTAATGGTGCCACCTTATCTATTCCAGACTTTTTGTGGGGATTGCTGCTGATTTTGCTTTTTGGGGTGTTGTGGCCTGTGTTTCATATTTCAGGGCGCGTATCGCCACAACTCAATCTGGATTTCAGCACGAACTTTTATCTGTTTGAGGCCTTGGTGCGGTTACGCTTTGATGTGCTGAAAGACCTCGTGGCGCATATGCTCATGCCGGCATTGTCCTTGGCCTTGCCTTTGGCAGCGATTATTTCGCAACTTCTCAAACAAAGCCTCAAAGAGGTGCTGCAGCTGGATTACACCGTTTTGGCACGAGTGCGTGGCTTTACGGAGACTCAAGTGATTCTGCGCGAGGCCTTACGTAATGCGGCGCTACCGACGTTAACGTTGATTGGAGTGCAGTTTACGTTCCTAATCGGTGGCACCGTGATTGTAGAGCGCCTTTTTGCCTACGAGGGCTTAGGCAATATGGCCATCGATGCCGTGATTAATCGCGATCTCCCCTTGATTCAAGGCATCGTACTGATGTTTGCCTGCTTGTTTATTCTGGTCAACCTAGTGGTTGATATGCTTTATACGTTTTTAAATCCGAGGCTGCGTCATGGCTGAAGCAACTGTAAATGCTGTTCCCTCTGAGCCTCGTGCTCGGACTAGAAAAAAGAACCTGCGACTTTGGTTGTCAGCCAGCTGGATCGCCTTTGTATTTTTGGCCGCTTTGCTCGCGCCTTGGATTGCGCCGCATGACCCGTTGGCTCAAGACCTGATGCTAGAGCGCTTACCGCCAGTGGGTTTTAATGGGTATGAAACGGGCTTTTTTCTAGGAACCGATAGTTTGGGGCGCGATGTCTTGTCTCGCCTTATTTATGGGGCTCAGATCGCGCTAACTGTGGCTGTGGTTGCGGCCACCGCTGCTTGCTTATTTGGTTCATTCCTCGGTTTATTAGCCGGTTATTTTGGCGGATGGGTGGATCGTGTGGTGTCCCGTTTAATTGAAATCTGGATGGCTTTTCCACCGGTGCTGTTTTCCATTTTGCTTGTTGCCGTCCTAGGCAGTGGCTTAACGTCTGTGATTCTGGCCATTGCCATCATTGATTGGACTCGTTTTGCGCGGGTAATTCGTGCAGAGACCATGGTGCAGACGCGGATGGACTATGTGCAATCGGCACGCATTGGTGGTGCTACGCGTCTAGGGACACTATTTAGCGAGGTAATGCCTAATGTGTTGCCTACTGTTGTGGCCTTATTTGCTTTAGAAATGGGGGTGGCGGTGATTGTTGAGGCCATTTTAAGTTTTGTGAACTTGTCCATTTCCTCTGACTCACCGACCTGGGGTGGCATGATCGCCGAGGGCAGGGCCTCCATTCACTTTGCTTGGTGGGTGCTGGTGGCGCCTTTGGTGGTTCTTTTCTTAACGGTGCTGTCCTTTAGCCAATTAGGTGAAGGCCTCAAAGAGCAGTTTGACCCCTTGGCGAGGTAATCGATGATGAGCAAACAAGAATCTAATACAGCGAATCTTTCTTCGGCGAGCACCATGCAAGATACGCAACCTGCTTTAGAGGTTAAGGGCTTAAATGTGTCGTTGCGTGGCGGGACGCGCTTGCTGCGTGATGTCTCAATCAGCGTCAAGCCCGGCGAGGTGCGTGCCTTAGTGGGTGAGAGCGGCGCAGGTAAAAGCATGATTGGCAAAGCCGTGCTTGGCGTATTGCCCCGAAATATTGAGGTTAGCTCCGGACAAATTCTGCTCCAGGGCGAGGACCTAGGGCAGCTAAGCGATGCTAAACGCCGACAAACGGTGGCCGCAGTGGCTTCACTGATTCCACAAGATCCCTTAACGGCATTGAATCCGTCCCGGCGCATTGGGGTGCAAATTACCGAACGGCTCGTGAAACGTTTGGGTTGGACTCAGGCGGCAGCACAGGCGAGGGCGCTGGAACTCTTAGAGCGCGTGCATATTCGTGATCCGATCCGTGTGATGGCCTCCTACCCACATGAGCTCTCCGGCGGGATGCGACAACGGGTGTTGATTGCCGCGGCATTTGCGCCAAGGCCTAAGCTGATTGTGGCGGATGAGCCCACAACGGCTTTGGACGTAACAGTACAAAAGCAGATTTTGCGTCTAATTCGTGAGCTACAGGCCGAGTCTGACACCGCTGTGCTCTTTGTGACGCACGACATGGGGGTAGTGGCTAAGATCAGTCAAACCGTTACGGTATTGTTTTCTGGCAAGGTCATGGAGAGTGCCAACACGCGAGATGTATTTGCGAACCCACAGCACGAATACACTCGTGCGCTAATTGGTGCCACACCGCGTTATACGCACCCGAATGAGCCGTTAAAGCCGGTGCCTGTAGAGCTAATTACTCGATTACAAGACAAGATTGCGCGGGTTGATGCGCAGGGAGGATCGCATGGCTGAGCCATTGTTTCGCGTTAAGGACTTACACCTGTCTTTAGCTGATATGTCCAGAAAGCCGCTATTTGGTGCGGCGCCGCGTATAGAGATTCTGAAAGGCTTAAGCTTTGATCTGCCGGCAGGAGAAATCACGGGCATTGTAGGGGAAAGCGGCTCAGGTAAATCCACGTTGGGCCGTGTGCTAGTGCGTTTACTTGGCGTGACGGCGGGACAGGTGCTGTTCAAAGGACAAGATATCTCGCATCTCACAGAAAACCAAGTCAAACCTTTACGCCGTGATTTGCAAATGATTTTTCAGGACCCCATGTCCTCGTTAAATCCGCGGCATACCGTGGGGCGCATAGTCGAAACCCCCATCAAGCGCTATGGCCTAGATAATCCTAAAAAACGTGCTTTAGAGGCTTTAGAGCGAGTGGGTTTACCGGCGGCTTTTGCACAACGCTATCCACACGAACTGTCGGGTGGTCAACGTCAGCGCGTTGGGATTGCCCGAGCCATTGCGCTAAACCCAGCGTTTATTTTGGCCGATGAGATTGTGTCGGGTTTGGATGTCTCGTCGCAGGCACAGGTGCTGACCCTGCTTCAAGAGCTTGCCGCCGATATGAATCTAACCATTGCTTTTATTAGTCATGATTTATCGGTGATTCGTACTGTGTGCTCACAAGTGATCGTCTTAAATCATGGTGAAATCGTTGAGGCGGGACCATGTGAAACCGTTTTTGATGCGCCAAAAAGTGAGATTACACGCACCCTGATTGATGCGATTCCCTTGCCTGAAATGGACGAGGCCTGGTTTGATCGGGTTGCCTTAGACGAGGTGTGATCCGTCTGGATCAGACCGGAGCGAGCTCGGTATCGCCTAAGGTCTGGATCGCATCGAGATGAATGGGGTATGGCTTAATGCCTGGGTCATCTCGAGGCGAACAGGGTAGAGCTTAGCGCCTTTGACAGCCTGGGCCTGTCAACACACTCTTTCCGCCCATTTTGGGTTGGATCTGGATTTGTGTGCCAATGCGTTCTTTAAGCGCATTGACATGTGAAATCACCCCGATCAACTTGCCTTCGTGCTGTAAAGAGGACAGGGTCTCTAGAGCAATATCCAAGGCGTTCTCGTCCAGTGTGCCAAAGCCTTCATCCAAAAACAACGAATCAATACGGATGTTCTGGCTGGCCATGGTCGATAGCCCCAAGGCCAGGGCCAAGCTGACAATAAAGCTCTCGCCCCCAGAGAGGTTTTTGGTAGAGCGTATTTCCCCCGCTTGGTAGTTATCCATGATCGACAAGTCCAAAGGCTGTTCTAGGTCACGGATGAGCACATAGCGCTTGGTCATTTTTTGTAATTGACGGTTGGCTTGGCCGACTAAAATATCAAAGGTAATGCCTTGGGCAAAGTTCCGAAACTTTTTCCCATCGGCCGAACCAATCAGACTATGAAGCTGAGCCCATTTGCTGAGCTCTTTTTGCTGTTGCTGGCTTTGTTGTAATTGCTGCTGTTGTTGATCCTTTTTGTCCTGATTAAGCGCTAGTTGCTGAGAAAGGCGACCAATCTGTTGTTGCAACTGGGTGAGCTCGTTTTCAGTTTCGGTGAGCCGTTGATTGAGGGTGTCTTTGCTGTCTTCTATAACCGTTTGCTGTTGTGCTAGGGCTTGTCGTTGTTGTTGATTGCTGTCCAGACGCGTACGAAGCGCGACCTGTTGTTGCGCTAAGGCGTGCTGTGCTTGCACTAGTTGCTGCAAGTGCGCCTCATCCAGACAAGAGGCTACATAGTGCTCCTCACTCGTAAAGTTCGCCTGTTGCAATTGCTGTATAAAGTCGTATTCCAGCGGCTGCAGAGCCTGTAGCTGTTGTTGCACGGTATTGGTTAACAGACCTAGATGCGTTTGCTGTGAGGCGAATTCGGTTTGTTGCTGCTGATAGTGTTGCTCTGCTTGTTCTACGTCGCTTCGCGCAGAGTGAATGCGTTGCTGCAGTTGGGCTTCTTGGATGCTGGGATCCTGATCGGCAAAGCGCGCCTGACGCTCGGCTTGTAGCTGTTGCAAGGCGAGTTTTGCTTGCGTTAGCTGCAGCTGTAGGGACGCTAAGCCTTGTTCGCTAAGTACTAGTTGCTCTGTTTGGTATTCAAGTCGTTGTGTCAGTTCTCTTTGCAGTTGGTTGAGCTCTGTGGCTGTTTGCTGTTGCTGCTGCCACTGCTCTAGGCGTTGGCTAAGTCGAGTCAACAACGGTTCTAACTGATCGATGTGTTCCAGTTGCTCTGCATACGGCAGTAAAGACTGATTGAGTTGTTGCTGAATTTTTGTAGCGCGTGCGGCTTGCGCAGTTTGATCGTGAGTGAGGCGTTGTATTTCCGATTGCGCATGCTGTTGCGTCTGACGAATGAGCGCGAGCGCTTGTTCTGCTTGCTGCTGTCGTTTTTGTTGTTCAGAGAGTGATTTTTCCAGCTCTAGGCGTTGCTTTTCTTGTTGTTCGGCCTCAGCAATGATGGCAGCCGTATGCGCCAGCTCTTTTTCTACGTGTTCAGCGGCAGCGATCAACTCGGCCTCGATCTGGGGGCTATCCATAGCGATACCCAGCGATGCTGCCAAGGGGGCCTGTTTTTGCTCACACTGCTGTAACTGCAACGCGATCTGCGTTAACGCTTTGGTGTTTTGCGCGATGGTGGCCTGGGACCGAGCGTGAGCGGTTTCGCTTTGACGAATCTGTTGCTTGACCTCGTTGAGCTGTGCCTGCAGCGCTGAGAGTTCGCGCTCGGTGTCCCCCGTGTCTGCTGGCATATCGTGGGTGTAAGGGTGCTCGGTCGCCCCACAAAGCGGGCAGGGTTCGCCCTGTTCTAAGCGTTGCCGTTCGTTTTCTAAGGCCTGAATGCGGTGCGTCAAATCAATGCTGCGATTGAGCTGGCTACGATTGGCCTCGATCAGATCGCGCTGAGTTTCCAGTAGCTTAAGCTGCTGCTCGCTGTGTGTGCTTTGTTCTTGAGCAGTAGTCAGTTCGTGTTGTAGTTCCTGACGCTGTGTTAACAAAGCTGTGTGCGTGGCCAGCAGTTCACGTGCGCTACTGAGCTGCATTTTTTTCTGATTCAACGTCAACTGCTGCTTATGCCACTCAGACAGTGATTTACCTTGGAGCCGGGAGCTCCATTGGTGGAGTAGGGTTTTGAGCTGCGCGTCGATCTGTTGCTGCTGGGCTTTTGCGTCGGCTTCCTGTGTTAAGGGGTCTTGCTCCTGTTGCTGAGCTTGAACAAAGTGGTTTTGCGCTGTGAGCAAAGCCTGCTGCGTGTTCTGTTGTTGTTCGTGCTGTTGTTGCAACTGATGTGCCTGATGACGAATATCACCCAAATCGTTCCCGAGTTGTGCTGTCGCAGCATGTCGACTTAAAAACTGCTGGCACTGCGTGAGCGCATCCGCATTGCTTTTCAGAGCGTGCTGGGTTTGGTCACGGTTCTGTTGCGCTTCGTTTTTTAATGCGAGTTGTTTTTGTTCGCTCTCGATTAGAGGGGTAAGCGCTGTGTTTTGGCGCGCTATTTCCTTATCCATGGCACGTATGGCCTCGAATTCAGGACGGGATTGCTCTAGCTGTTGTTGTAGGGTTGCTAGTTGTTGTCGTGCTGATTCTTGGGCACGTTGTCGTTGATCCCGCTTGGCTTCGATTTCCGGTAAGCGCTGCTTGAGTTGGTCGAGCTGTTGTTGGTTCTTAAGCAGGTCGTCACGCGTGCTGCGCAGCTGAGTGTATTGCGGCAGCAGTTTTTGGGCACTTTGGGCGGCGTGAATCTGTTTCGCTTTGGGTTCAAAAGCCTGCAAGTCTTGCGTGAGCTGCTGTTGTTCTAACTGGAGTTGCTGGTGTTCTTCTTGGTTTTTTTCTATTAACTGCAGCTGCTGTAGTTGCTCTAGATAGTTTTTCTGGGTGAGCTGCATCGCAGTGGCTTGCTGAGTGAGATCCTGCTGTTGTTGCTGTAGCTGTTGCTCGGCCTCTGGCGTGAGCAGATCCAGACGGGTCAGCTCTTGTTCAATAAACTCCAATTTTTTGCGCTCTGCGCTATGGCGTTCGTGCACCAGCATAGAAATGCGACTGTAAATTCCTGTGCCTGTAATTTGTTCCAAAATGGGGGCGCGCTCATCGGCTTTGGCTTGTAAAAAGACGGCAAAACTGCCCTGAGCTAAAAGCATAGAGCGTGTGAAACGCTCAAAATCCATACCCGTTAATTGTTCTATCTCTTTGGGAACAGCGCTGAGCTGGTTGGCAAGAATGGTGCCCTCGGGGGAACGAGAGAGTTCGTGCTTGGGTTGTTGTAGTTCCCCTTGTGGCTGCCGCCGTGCCCGATGATGGCTCCAATGCACACAGAATTGCCCTTTGGCCGTTTCAAAATGCAGTTCGGCAAAACATTCCCCCGTGCGCCGCGACATGATTTCGTTTTCGGCTTTGGTAATGCGACCCAATCGAGGGGTTTGACCGTATAACGCCAGTGCGATGGCATCGAGCAAGGTACTTTTTCCCGCTCCAGTTGGACCGGTAATCGCAAAAATACCATTCGACTCGTATTCAGGATGAGTGAAATCAATATGCCACTCCCCATGCAAGGAATTCAGGTTCTTAAAACGCAACGATAAAATACGCATACTTCAGTCATCAAGTAGAGGTGGTGGGAGTGGTGTCTAAGGCGTCATGCAAGATCTCGTTAAAGGCGGATACCAGCTCGGTGCGTTGCGACGCATCGATGTCGTGTGCCTCTAGGCAGCGCTGAAATACATCCATTTCCGAGAGTTGATCCAAGCTTTCTTGTTCATGACTTTGGGTCAGCGCCGTGGGGGCCAGCGCCTGATTTTGAATGCGCAACACCTCGATCTGGCTTTCTTGTGTGAGGGCGTCGATTTGTTCACGTAAATCGGGCATGAGTCGCTGGCTCGTGTAGATGATCTCTACCCAGATGGATTCATTGTGATTCGAGTCCTGACGCAGCGTGGCAAGTTGTTGCGTGATGTGATCCCAGTCACCGCTGATACGCACTAAGCGCTGGAAGGTGGGCACGGGAATCAGAGAGACCTGGGCCTTTAGGTTTTGGTCGAAGTGCACCTTGCAGACGGATTTTTGTTGTTTGGCCTCGCCAAAACCCATTGGAATCGGGGAGCCGCTGTAGCGAATGAGGTCGTTATTGGCCACGCGCTGTGGCACATGTAAGTGTCCCAACGCCACATAGTCAAAACAAGGTGGAAATAAATCGGCTGAAATGTGGGCTAAGGTCCCCACATATAAGTCACGCACGCCATCATCCGACAACGTTTTACCACCTGCGGCAAACAAATGCCCAGTGGCGACCAGCGGAACAGGTTTTGCTAAAGCAGCATTTTTTTGCTGGGCAACAGCAGCGACTTGTTCGTAGTGCTGTTGAATGCCTAAGACGGTTTTTTTGGCTTTGTCATCTGTGCTTTCGCCGGGTTGGGCGACCCGCACGTCCCTATCACGTAAATAGGGCACAGCACATACGATGAGTTCTGCCACACCGTGCTCGTCTTTGAGAACCAGCACCTCGTCCTGGTGGGTCTCTGCGGTGCTGGCTTGTCCCACCACATGAATATCTAAAGCATGTAAGAGCTCTTTGGGCGCGTTAATAAAGGTAGGCGAATCATGGTTGCCTGCCACAATAATGACATGTCTACAGCAGGTCGTCGCCACCTGACACAAAAACCGATAGTACAAGGCTTGAGCTTGGTGACTGGGCGCGCTGGTATCAAAAATATCCCCGGCCACAATCAGCACATCAATGACTTCTTTTTGAAGGGTTTCAAGCAACCACGTTAAAAAAGCGGAAAATTCATGATCACGACGCTTGTCATAGAGCATGCGACCTAAATGCCAATCAGAAGTGTGAAGGATATTCATAATAGGAGTCAAAGAGCCAGAAAATGGATGCTGTTTAAATATACAGGTGACTTAAAAAGACGGCAAGTGCAGCATCCCAATGGCCAGTGCGGGGTAGTCAGTGCCCGGGTTTCAGAGGTGAATGGCGTGAGCAAGTCTCTAACAAAAAAGTCGGGTGTTTATCGTCGGGTGGTTATTAAAGCGACTCACGTACATCAAAATTGCGAAATAACTCATTTTCTTGTGTGAAGTGCAGGTCAAGAACAACATCAAGACGGTGCAGCACTCTGTGAATTTCGTGCATGGTGGGGGCGGATGTGGCAGGGAGGCTGATCGCATCCGCGGTAATGCGCTCCAGTTGTCGTATCAACCGAAATATTTCTCGGTGGCTTTGACTAAGAGCCGCGAGCGGATCGTCACCTCCTAGCTTTTTCGCTAACTTTGGATAGAGTTTTGCTTCATCCTGTTGCTCATGCGGCAGTAGATGTTGCTGTAACTGGGTGATGAGCTCCGTTAACTCGGTCAATGCGGTGTCCTTAGGAAGCTGCAGCAAGCGATCGGTTAAGTCATGCGTGCGCGCAAGCAGTGGAGCTAAAACGATGTGCTCCTGTTCGATTTGAGTGAATACTTCTGTGCTAAGCGAAGGCGATGCCGTGGCGCCGCGTTTTGCACCGATTGCGCGTAGGGCATTAGCAATAACCGCTATATCTATCACTTCTTGAAGCACTGCACCTGCGATCGGTGGGAGATAACCCAGCGCAGCGGCGAACATGGCGAGCAATGACAAACCCATGCCAAAGACAATGCTTTGTCGAGCGATACCGTGCGTACGATGCGCGATAGTTAGAGCCTCGGCCACTCGATCGAGACGGTCGGTCAGTAGCACGACACCGGCCGTGTCACTGGCAACCGTTGCGCCACGCGCTCCCATGGCAATCCCCACGCCGGCAGCCGCTAGCGCGGGAGCATCATTGATGCCGTCTCCAACCATAATCGAAGGCATTTCTGCAGCGCTTTTTTTAATTAATGCCAGCTTATCCGCAGGGTGAAGCTGAGCGTGTACCTCATCGACACCTATTGCGGTGCCAACGCTTTGGGCCGATTCGAGGCGATCTCCCGTAAGGATCACAATGCGCTGAATACCTGCCTGTCGCAACTTGCGTACTGCACGTGGAGCATCCTCACGGAGTTGGTCTGCAAAACTCAACGCACCAATCATGACGCCATTCATGACGATAAAACTTCCCGTCGCATCGTCATAGTCCATTTGGCGTAGAAAGGCTTGGGCCCAGTCCGAAGGGGGCGTGTTACGCGTAGCGTATGCATAACTACCGAGGACCAATTGATGACCATCAACCATGCCGCGTAGGCCAGCTCCAGCTTCTTCAGTAACGTGTTCAGGAGTGCTTAGCTCAAGGCCTCGCTCTTGTGCGATACGGACGATATTTTGTGATGTTACGTGTGTGGATGCTTGCGCGAGGGAGGCAACCAACTGCAACAGCGTGTTTTCCTCCATATAGCCACCGGTTTCAATCGACAGCAGGAGCATTTTCCCTGTGGTCAGCGTTCCGGTTTTGTCGAAAAACAGGATGCGCGCTCCGGCCAGTGCCTCGAGTACGGCGCCGCCTTTGACCAGTATGCCGCGTTTTGCGCATCGTGATAAGCCACCGACGATGGCGACAGGTGCTGCTAAGATGAGGGGGCAAGGTGTGGCGACTACGAGTACGGCAAGCGCACGCATGACCTCACCGCTGAGCAACCAGGCCATTGCTGCGACTCCTAGAGTCAGAGGTATAAACAGCAACGCAAAACGATCCGCCATGCGGGTTAATGGGGCACGCGACTGTTGTGCGACTTCAACTTGCCGAACAATGCCTGAATACGTGCTTTGCGCAGCAGGATGAGAGGCGCGCATATCAAAAGGCATACCAGCATTCACGCTGCCGCTATGGATGCGTGAGCCCTGTCCGTGGTTGACTAGCTGTGATTCGCCCGTCAGTGATGACTCGTCAAGCACAGCAACCGCAGTGAGTACATCGCCGTCTACAGGGACGAGTTCCCCCGAACGTACGAGTAAGCGATCCCCAATAGCGACTGTTGCAACGGGGATTTTCTCAAGCCCCTCGTCCTTATCTTTGTATCGCCATGCATAGGTCGGTGCTCGTTCGATGAGTTGGCTGATTTCTTGTTGTGCTCGTCGTAACGCATAGGCCTCCAGCGCCTGACCACCGGTAAGCATGACGGCAATGACAGCAGCAACGAGTGACTGATCAAGGAGCAAGGCGCCGGTAATTGCTAGTAAGGCGATCAGGTCTACGCCTACCTCGCGATGCCAGAGGCGTATTACGCTCTCGATCAGTAACAGAGTAGCCACAAGAAGCGCACTCGCAATCCAGAACCAGTCAGCGAGAATAGGTTTACCAATCCAGTGTAGGATTGATCCACTTGCCAGAGCTAACAGACTAAATGCCAGCAAGGCCGTGTCGGTGTATATCGATTTTTTTAAAAACTGACTCATACGACCTCTGAAGCTGTTTCACATAGTGATATCACTGTCGGAGCTTTCCAGAAAATGGACAATTATCGGTCTTCTTGGTAGCGCGTGTTGTAGCCGATCTTCTCTTAACTCAGCCTTTAGCCCCCTTAGTCTTCACTCTCCTATGATGTATAACATTTATACAGGTTGAAGTGGCGTGAAATAGGCTCTCAACGGTGATGTGATTATCTTCGATCAAGCATCAAGTCTCATGTCAGGGAACGAGTCATTCGTTTGCTTTATTTGATTAAACCGATTGCACTGATTCGACCCCTGTATAGTGATACTGAATAGCCATGACAAAAACGCAAGGAGCAAGACAATGCAACTCTTAATAACGGGTGGTACTGGGCTCATCGGTCGCAATCTCTGTAAGCGGTGGGTGAAGCAAGGACACGAGGTCTATGTGTGGAGCCGTACACCAGAAAAGGTGGCATCGATCTGCGGCCCGATGGTGCATGGTGTTAAAACTCTCGCTGAAATTGATCAAATTCCTTTTGATGCCGTGATTAACTTGGCGGGTGCACCCATTGCGGATAAACCTTGGACGCCGGCACGCCGCAAATTATTACTTGATAGCCGTGTTGCGTTAACCGATGAACTGGTGGCGTGGCTAGCTAAACAGGAACAGAAGCCGAGTGTGCTGATTTCTGGTTCTGCGGTGGGTTGGTATGGCAATGGGGGCGAGCAAATGCTTAATGAAGACAGCCCTCAGCAAAGCCAAGACTTCGGTACGCAGCTGTGTGCTGCTTGGGAGGCGTCGGCTTTAGCCGCTGAATCCTTAGGAATACGGGTAGTCTTAATACGCACGGGCTTAGTGTTAACAGGGCAGGGTGGTTTTTTATCCCGCTTAACGCCTTTGTTTAAGTTTGGGCTAGGTGGTAAGCAAGGCAGTGGTCAGCAGTGGATGTCTTGGGTGCATTTAGAGGATGAGGTTGGCATGATTGACTATGTCTTACACCACTCTGAATGTTCTGGCCCGTATAACGCCTGCGCCCCCAATCCTGTACGCAATCAAGATTTCGCCAAAGCCCTAGGTCGCCACCTCAATCGACCGGCTATTTTGCCCGTGCCAGGCTTTATGCTGAAAATGATCCTTGGGGATATGGCAGAGTTGATATTAGGCGGACAGCGATTGCAACCCAAACGAATTATGGAGGCGGGATATACATTTAAGTATGAAAGCCTGGAGGAAGCGTTAAAAGCGTTGTAGTGCTCATATCAGTCAAAGGATGACAAAGTGGATTGTTCACAGTACAACACAGATCAACAGCGTGTGGTTTGTGGAGTTTATGTTGGACATGATTAACCAAACACTAAGACAGCAAACAGCAAGTGAAGAGAAAGAGAACGGTCAAAGCCTGAATCAGCGGCTAGAGTTGCAGCTAGAGTCACGGCTAGAGTCAAACATTGCCGCTAAGGATTTGTTGTTCGTTAGAGATCTATCACTGAGCAAATCAGAATTAGCTGCTTTGATGGTTAGGAGACGTGTCTCTTGTGTTTAAGTATAAGAATTCTGTTGAGCTAAAAAAGTCAGCGTACAATTGATAGGTATCGCTTTTCCTTTTGGAGCGGTTCATACGAGGTAATGATAAGGAAAAATGATGGTGCGATCGATTCACAGACTCACTTTTGCTCTGGTGACCGTAGTCGCGGTCTTGATGCTACAGTCCTTGATAAAGGCTCAGGCGGCCACGCCGAGTCTATTTCAGCAGGTTCAAACGCTTGAAAGCGCAAACCAAGCGATTCAGTTAGATAAAAACAAGCGTACTCTCATTAAGCTTTGGGCGAGTTGGTGCCCTTTATGCTTGTCAGAGCTAGAAAAAACCGAAGCGTGGGCAAAAAGTGATGCGTTCGCAGGGGTCAATTTTATTACCCTCGCGTCACCAGGCGTATTAGGCGAACAACCCTTAGCCGACTTCAAGGACTGGTATCAGGGCTTAAACTATCCTCAGTTACCCGTTTTGCTTGATCCCAGCGGTAAAATTGTGAAAGCGTTAGGCGTAAAAGCCTACCCCAGTTGGGCTTTGCTCGACACCAAGGGCAATTTAGTCCGCGTCGTGAAAGGCAGCATAAATCAAGCGCAAGCCTTAGCCTTAATTGAAAATTCGGAGGTGGATTTGAATACTTATAAAGGGACCTTTTATCAACCCAAAGCAAACCAAGACGCCACACCCATTGATGCCCGCACTATTTATTTAGCCGGAGGCTGTTTTTGGGGTGTCGAGGCGTATTTTGAGCGTATTGATGGCGTGATTGATGCGGTCTCTGGTTATGCTAATGGCCGCACTGCAAACCCCCGTTATGAAGACGTCATTTATAAAAATACCGGGCACGCCGAAACCGTAAAGGTAACGTATAACCCAGATAAACTGAGCTTAGACGATATTCTCTTATATTATTTCCGCATTATTGATCCAACCAGTTTAAATAAACAGGGTAATGATCGAGGGACACAGTACAGGGCTGGCGTGTACAGCACCGATGCAAGCGAGCAAAAAGTGATAGCCGCCGCGTTGGATAAATTACAGCAAAGCTACAAAAAGCCGATCGTTGTAGAAAATGAACCCTTAGAGAATTTTTACGTGGCTGAGGAATACCATCAGGATTATTTAGCGAAAAATCCGAATGGTTACTGTCATGTGGATTTACGTAAAGCCGATGAGCCTTTGCCTGAAAGTCAAAGCAAAACCTATCAAAAGCCGGATGATGCAACCTTAAAGCAAAGTCTCAGCCCCTTGCAGTACCAAGTCACTCAGCAAAATGGTACAGAACGCGCCTTTAGTCATGAGTACGACGAGCTTTTTGAGCCGGGCTTGTATGTGGATATCGTCAGTGGCGAGCCCTTATTCAGCTCCAAAGATAAATACCAGTCAGGTTGTGGGTGGCCAAGCTTTGTAAAACCACTGGTAGCCAATGCGGTGACAGAAAAAACAGATACCAGCTATAACATGCGTCGCGTCGAGGTGCGTAGCCAAGTCGCCGATTCGCACTTAGGTCATGTGTTTACCGATGGCCCAAAAGATCGAGGCGGATTGCGTTATTGCATTAATGGGGCTAGCTTACGCTTTATTCCTTTAGCCGAAATGGAACAAGCTGGCTATGGGGAATGGATAGAACAAGTGCAGTGAACGAACCTTATTTGCTCCTAGGCTGTTTTTTATTGGACAAGGTTAAGCCTGTCTGAACGAGATGAAACCGGGTTTTATCCCATCGATTGGGTTGATGAATTATTTCATTCTTGTTTGACGTGACTAAGACCTAGGTTCGAAAACCTAACCGTCTTCCGTCTTTGCCAACGGCAAAGTCCCTGCATTGAGTAGATGTGGGGGCTTTTTTTATGCATGATTCTATAGGTAATCCCCCCACCAAGCCACAGAGGAGGTGAGTGCTTAGAGTCGTAAGAATGCTTTGCGCTATACTTAGCAAATCATTTCTACAGGTAAAGCAAGATGAGTCGTTACGAACCGCCAATACAAATTAATCCCAAAATTTTGAACTTGGTTGCTGAGATTAGTGAGTTGCTTGGGCGGTACGCAGAGCGTGAACGTAGAGCCCATTCTCTACGTTTGCGCCGAGCCAACCAAATTCGCACTATTCATGGTTCACTAGCGATAGAGGGTAATAGCCTAAGCGTAGATCAAATTACGGCTGTTTTAGAGGGCAAGCCTGTGATTGCCCCTCCTCGAGAGGTACAAGAAGTAAAAAATGCTTTAGCTGCTTATGACAGCTTTCATATTTATCAGCCAGAAAAAGAGTCAGACCTATTGGCAGCACATCAGCTCTTAATGAGGGGCTTAACGGATGAAAGCGGTCGATATAGAAGTGGTGGCGTTGACGTCATGAGCGGTAAGGAGGTGATACACATGGCACCTCCTGCTAATCAAGTGCCTCGTCTAATGTATGACTTATTTAACTGGCTCCAACACACTGAACACCATCCTTTAGTAGCAAGTGCAATTTTTCATTATGAGTTTGAGTTCATCCACCCATTTGCCGATGGCAATGGGCGGATGGGCCGCTTATGGCAAAGTTTGATTTTGGCGAAGTGGAATCCCTTATTTGCTAATTTGCCAATTGAGTCGCTAGTTCATGCTAATCAGCTGGACTATTACCAAGCTATTGCAAATAGCACCGCACAGACCAATAGCGCACCTTTTGTTGAGTTTATGCTAGGAGTTATTAGTCAAACGTTAAGACAGCAAATACTAAATGAAGAACAAGAGAATGATCAAGATGTAGAGCAACGGCTAGAGTCGCAGCTAGAGTTACGGCTAGAGTCAAATCTTGCCGCTAAGGTCTTACTTTTCATTAGAGATCAAGCTCTAAGCAAATCAGAGTTAGCGGCTTTATTAGGGCATAAGTCTATATCAGGCGAGTTGAATAAGCAGGTAAAGGCCCTGTTAGAAAAGCAATGGATTCAAATGACGATTCCTGACAAGCCGACTAGCCGACAGCAAAAATATGAACTAACGCCACAAGGCAAAGAGCTCTTGCAGCAGTTAAGTCAATGATGAATACGAATGAACGAGTTAAAGGGGAGGTGAGGTAATGGGATTGAACAAAAAAATCAAGAGCTGGCTCTCTGCCGCGTGTGTTTTGGGTGCTATGTCAGGGCAAGCCTATGGCTTAGATATTTGGCATTCCGATACCCTCTGGGCAAATCAAGGGATGTGCGTGGCTTCTTTTACCTTAGATAGTGGGGGAGTGAAAATACAAGACTTAAACATTGCTTTGGCTGGGATAGATACTAAAACGAATAAGCTCATTACCCAAACCTTTCTTCAAGCTGAGGATTTTGGCATGGACAATGCTAGTCGCTATAGTGCGCTATATTGGGAAAGCGAGTTAGCGTGTGACTCAGACTTGCGTTTAGTGGTGACAGAAGCCACGGCTATCGTTGAAGGACAAGAACGAAACCTACTTGCCGACGACTATTTGAGTGCCAGAGATTTTGTTCCCTATCGCATAGACATAGATGCTCATTTTTTTGGTGATGCCAGTCGCCCTCAGGCTTGCCAAGCCCCTAAGTTCAACACCACAGCTGTCATTAAAGACAAAGATGGCTATACCAATGTACGAGCACAACCCAATGCAAAAAGTGCCGTAATTGAAAAGCTATTCGATAACGAACCCTTTTACACCTTTGAGCAAAAAGGCAATTGGTGGCAAGTATGCACGCCTACAGGGCAAATCGGATACATGTATCATGACCGAGTGCAGCTAACAAACTAAGCTCCTCTTACTGCAGTTTTTTATTATGAGCTTCCTTTAATTAGGAAGCTTATTTTTTTATCTAGCAATATAACTTCAGAGTGATTCCTAATTTTTATTCCCTGACATCTACGGAGGTAGACAAAAAAATAATAGCAGCTGATAGGACTTAGCGGTGCTGTACTTGTTGGTTTAATAATAGAAGAATAAGAGGTAGTAGTGATGTATAGATAGTCTCAAATATTTAACGAAAAAATCAAAGATTTAGATAGTCGTAAAAAATAATTAGTGAAGGACTCCTATGTCATCAACCAGCCTTAGGAGTCAATCATGACTAGAGAAAAAGACCAACATAGTTCTTACTATAACAACATCATTCATGAGGTTATTAACCAAGCACTAGAAACACATACAAGGACTACCGTGATACGAGTTGATTTAAGATTTCCTCAAGATGTAATAAATGTAGAGGATGACTCAAAGGTTATCACTCGTTTTTTTAGTTCTCTTAGGGCTAAAATACTAAATGACCTAAGACGAAAAAATAAAGATTGGGGTAGAAATCATAGATGCTCTGTCAACTACGTTTGGGTTCGTGAGTATGGTGATAGAAGCAACAGAAAACATTACCATGTTCTAATCTTTTTAAACAAAGATGTATATCACTCATTAGGAGATTTTAATGAGTCTGAGGGTAACCTAGCTGCTTTGATTAAACAGGCTTGGAATAGTGCCAATGGACTAGATTCTCATATCCTTGCGGCACCAGTCTATTTCCATAACAAAGTTTTTTATATGGATGGAAACAGTGAGCATTTGTTAGACCAAGTGCGAGAGGTTACTGAACATGCTTCCTATCTAACAAAACTCATTACAAAGAGGTTTGGGGATGGTAATCGTTCTATAGGTCGTAGTGCTATATCTCGCAGAGGTCAAGGTGCTTTAGCTTCTATTCGTTTATTAAAAGAAGCAAGTGAAGAAGCCCTTGGGGGGGATAAAACAAGATCAGGTAGGCAGAGTCAATACAAGCCTAGAAACAGAGTCTTAGTGCCTCCTAGAAGACGTTTTGTTTAGCTGTATATTTGATTACAGTGTGAAGCGTTAAATATACCGACTCCCTACGCATCATGTAAGGAGTTGGTATTGAGGCTAGAATAAAGGATACAAATACAAACAGAGGTAATGAATGAGTAATGCAGAACAGCAGTTTTTAAAGGCTTTAGACGATAAGCTTTGGAATGCCGCCGATAAACTGCGCGCCAACCTAGACGCTGCCAACTACAAGCACATTGTGCTGGGCTTAATCTTTTTAAAATATGTGTCTGATGCCTTTGAAGAGCGTCAAGAAGAGCTGCTTGAGCTGTTCCAGCGTGATGACGATGACAATATCTATTACTTGCCCCGTGATAGCTATGATAGCGATGAGGACTACCAAGAGGCGCTGCAAGAAGAGCTAGAACAGCTCGACTACTACCGCGAAGCCAACGTGTTCTGGGTACCGAAAGCAGCGCGTTGGAATACCATCAAAGAAAAGGTGGTACTGCCCACGGGTTCTGTATTGTGGCAAGACGAAGCCGGTAATGATGTAAAGCTGCGCTCGGCGTCTTGGCTGGTGGATAACGCTTTAGAGGCTATTGAAAACAGCAACGTCAAGCTTAAAGGCATTCTCAACCGCATCAGTCAGTACCAACTGGATAACGATAAGCTCATTGGTCTGATTAACACCTTCTCTGACACCTCCTTTAGCAAGCCTGTTTATGAAGGCGAGACCTTAGAGCTGCAAAGCAAAGACATTCTCGGCCATGTGTATGAATACTTCCTGGGTGAGTTTGCTTTGGCTGAGGGTAAGCAAGGCGGCCAATATTACACGCCAAAAAGTATCGTGACGCTGATTGTGGAAATGCTCGAACCCTACTCAGGGCGCGTGTATGACCCTGCCATGGGCTCCGGTGGCTTCTTTGTGTCCAGTAGCAAGTTCATTGAGCAGCACGCCCAAGAGCAGCAGTACGATGCGGCTGAGCAGCTCAAGCACATTTCCATTTACGGTCAAGAATCCAACCCCACCACATGGAAGCTGGCCGCCATGAACATGGCCATTCGCGGTATTGATTTTAACTTCGGTAAAAAGAACGCGGACACTTTTCTTGATAACCAGCACCCCGACTTACGTGCCGACTTTGTCATGGCCAACCCACCCTTTAACGTTAGAGACTGGTGGAGCGAATCACTGGCCGATGATGTGCGCTGGCAGTACGGTATCCCACCCAAGGGCAATGCTAACTTTGCGTGGATGCAACACATGCTCCACCACCTTGCACCCACCGGCAGCATGGCCTTGCTACTGGCCAACGGCTCGATGAGTTCCAACACCAACAACGAAGGCGAAATCCGCAAGCGCCTCATCGAAGAAGATTTGGTGGAATGTATGGTGGCCTTGCCGGGGCAGCTGTTCACCAACACGCAAATTCCCGCCTGCATCTGGTTTTTAACCAAAGACAAAGCCAATGGCATGGTACGCAGCGAACGCAAGCGTGACCGCCGTGGTGAGCTGCTGTTTATTGATGCCCGCAACATCGGCTACATGCGCGACCGTGTACTGCGCGACTTCACCAATGAAGACATAGCGAAAATCACCGATGTTTACCACGCATGGCAACGGGGCGAAGGCTACGAAGATGTGGCAGGTTTCTGTAAGTCCGCCAGC
The DNA here is from genome assembly GCA_012839585.1 of Alcaligenaceae bacterium. Classification (GTDB taxonomy): domain Bacteria; phylum Pseudomonadota; class Gammaproteobacteria; order Burkholderiales; family Burkholderiaceae_B; genus Paenalcaligenes. The sequence goes on from DUNB01000107.1 coordinate 20,385, forward strand.
CTAGAAGAAATCGCTAAGCATGATTTTGTCTTAACACCTGGGCGTTATGTCGGCGCTGCTGAAGAGGAAGACGACGGCGAACCCTTTGCTGAAAAAATGGAACGCCTAACCAGTACCTTAAAAGAACAGTTTGCAGAATCTGCCCGACTAGAAGATGAGATTAAAAAGAACTTAGCGGGGTTGGGTTATGAGCTTTAATTGGATAAATACTACTGTTGGAGAGTACAGTCCTTTTATCTATGGTAAAGCTATTAGAAAAGCTGACCAACTAAGCGAAGGAACACCGGTTTACGGCTCAAATGGAGTTTATACATTCTCTGAAGAGCCTCTTTCTGAGCAGCATGCAGTAATTATTGGAAGAAAAGGTAGCGTTGGGAAAGTGCATTTAAGCACTAAGCCTTGCTGGATAAGTGACACTGCTTTTTACACAACTAAAGACACTATAGAAGAAGCGTATTTCGTCTATTATTTATTATCTTCATTAGGTTTAGAAGATATGAATACCGATGCTGCTGTCCCTGGCTTAAACCGTAATAATGCTCATCGTTTAGAGATAAAAATACCCAGCACTGTAGAAGAGCGTGTTGCCTTGGTTGAGCCACTAATCAACCTTGATAAAAAAATCGAGCTCAATCGCCAAACCAACCAAACCCTTGAGCAAATCGCCCAAGCCATTTTCAAAAGCTGGTTTGTCGATTTTGAACCCACC
>DUNB01000108.1 GCA_012839585.1 Alcaligenaceae bacterium
GCAACGGTTTACAGAATATCAAATTAACTGGGTTTTAAGGCGCGCGCAGGGGTGCTGCTGCCAAAACGGCGTAAAAATTGAGTGAAGCGCATGATAATCTCCAGAAAAACAAGGGAGAAAACAAATAAGGGCGCGCGCATCACCAGTGTTGAACGTCAACACGATGCCGAGATAAGAAAATATGGGGGAACAAATAGTTGAGTACTATTTGCTAAACCACATCCTGACTTGATTAACAGGATGCAGCGGAAAAAGGGCTGTCAACCTGTTAAGCGATACGCGCGATGTAAGATCGACTACTGTCGTCGCTATCCACGAGCTAACCTCTTTAATTAGAAAAGACTCTACAATTATAGAGGGTTTCCCCCTAATTGTGAACACCATAGAAGTGATGTTATGAGAAAAGCCTAAGGTGATGATTAGTCTGTTGTTTTTTATCCTATCTTCCTCGTTATTTCATGAGGGTTACGGCTTACACTGCGTATCTTTATGCGTGCTCTAGCAAGGTGACCTCTTCTTCATTTTGTCGAATAGGGGTTATCTCTACTCTTTTCCTGAAACTATTGCTTAAGAACGAACGCTCGTTCTATTATGAATTATGCCTGATGAAATCTTTAGATTATTCCCCGATATGGGGTCGCGACATGCTTCTGTGTTACGCGCAGCACTACGACTCTTTAGTCAAAAGGGCTACTTCAATACTTCGGTACATGAAATTGTGGCTGCAGGAGGTGTTTCGGTAGGCTTTACGTATCACCACTTCAAAGACAAAACAGGCATCGCCCATGCGCTCTACCAACATCTGTTGGGGCAAATGGATTTATTACTGGATCGAATAGAACAAGACCATAAAGACGCAGAGGAGCGTTGCAAAGCCGTCATTCAGATGCTGTTTGAACTCACAGAGGCGGAACCAGATGCGATGGCATTTATTATTCATGCCAGACACCAAGAGTTTCTGCCCTCTGAAAAATCCATCTGTTCGGCTTCTGCTTTTGTGCGTATGCGTCGCTTTGTGGCAGTAGGGGTAGAAAAGGGTGAGCTCAAACCCCTTGATCCGGTGGTGGCCAGTGCTTTGATGTATGGGGCGGCGATCCGTTTGGTCTGTTTGCGGTTAGATGGTGTGGTAACAGAGTCGCTATTTAGTTATGTAGATGAACTCTGGTCACATACCTGGCACACCTTAGGCGCTTAATCACCTAAGGGAGCTCTGTAAAACCTACAGAGCTTTTTCATGCTAACAAATAAGAACGAATGCTCGTTCTAAAAAGGAGGTTTAGCAATGGCGCATCATATATTGATTATTGGCGGTGGGATTGGTGGCACGATGACGGCCAACCATTTAATCACCAAAATGTACCCAGAAATACGAGCGGGCAAGGTCAAGGTGACCATGTTGTCCAACTCGCCTTGGCATTATTACAAGCCCGCATTTATGTATGTGGCCTTTGACTCCTTTTTCCGAGACGAGCTGCGCAGACCACAACGTAGTTTGCTACGCCCTGAAATCGATTTTCACGTCGAAGAGGTCTCGCATTTTGATTTTTCTAGTCAGTCGGTTGAGTGCAAAAGCGGCAAGAAATTCGGCTATGACCATCTGATTATTTCGACTGGCTGTATTCCATCGCCGGAACGTATCGAAGGCCTGAAAGAGGCTGGGGATCATTTCTATCAGCATGCGCCGGCACGCCAACTAGCAGATAAGCTTAAAACCATAGAAAAGGGTCGCATCTTCATTACGGTGACCTTCCCCAAAACACATAACGTGCCGCATCAGTGTGGGATTGCACCGATTGAGACTACCTTGATGCTGGATGAGCTGTTACGCAAACGGGGTGTGCGCGATCAAATTGAAATTGTGTACACCTATCCAACGGTGTCTCAGCTCTTACGTAATTGCTTATTCCTACAAAAAGATACGTGCGAGGTCTTACCTACGATCTTTGAGCAAAAAGGGATTAAGCATCAACGTGGCTTTACTCTAGATCGAGTGGATCCTGACAGAAAGATTGCTTATTCCGCCGAGGGCAAAGAGGAAAATTTCGATATTCTCATGGCCACCCCGCCTATTCGTGCCGTCAAGGCGGTGCGTGATACGGGCATTTCCAATGCGGCCGACGACGAGGGGTGGTTACCGACTGATCACGAAACCATGCAGGTGATAGGTTTGCAGAATGTGTATGTGTTAGGGGATACGGTGGATTTACCGGTAAGTAAGGCCGGAGGCTCTTGTCATAGTCAGTCGCCTGTGGTGGTCAATAACATCGCCTCAGAGATTCGTTTTGGACGAACGTGTGATGCCTACGATGGTCGCGTGGTCGCCATTGCACAGATGGGCTTAGAAAATGGTATGCCACTTTGGTATGACTACCACGAAGACGTTAAGCCTACGCCTCCGAATAAATTAGGCGGCTTAATGCGCAAAGGCTTTAACCGTGGTGTTTATTGGGCGGTTGCCCGTGGCTTAGTTTAATCATTAATGGAGATTGTGATGACACAGGATATTCAGCCCGAGAAAACCGCAGACTCTGCCACGCAGCAAATCGATCAGCTATTACACGATGATGCCACCCTAATGGGTTTGCAGGATCTGATTAATAAACTGGAACCCTTGATTGCGGGGGGACGTTTAAATCGACTAGTGGATTTAGCCTCAGTGGCTGCCGATTTAGTCGATATGTCAGATGAGTACATGATAGAGAAAATGGCCAAAGCCGGAGAGGAACTGGTGGGTGGGGTTTGGTCTACCGGTAATGCCGCGCGTATGGCTGGGGCACAGGTTGCTGATATGGCAGAGACGCCAACGATGATGGGTTTGGTGCGTATGGCGCGTGAACCTGAAGTACGCAGAGGCTTGGCCTTTTTACTGGCTTTTGCTGGGGTACTAGGCAAACAGTATAGTCACCAGCCTTTGAATTACGACGAGGACTAGTTATTTAGCGTGTCGTGTTTGCTTTAGACCGTGCTTGGTTTAACTAAGCACGGTCTTTTTTTTCCCAATTTAATAACCATTGCTTTTTATCTAGGCCCCAACGATAACCACCGAGCGCGCCGGATTTGGCAATAATACGGTGACAAGGTATAAAAAGAGAAATGGGGTTTTGAGCACAAGCACTGGCAGCAGCGCGAGCTGCCTTGGGTTTTCCACAACGCTCGGCCAGCCCGGAATAACTCAAATGTTGACCACTGGGGATTTTTCGTAGCTCTTGCCAAATGCGCTGCTGCCACGGGGTACCCAAAGGAGCTAGCGGCAACGAGGCAGGGATAGTGGCATCAGCAAAATACTGCTGTAGCGCTTGGGCATAAATGGGGTTCAACAGGCTATTTTGTTGCAGCACAGCTCGAGGGTACTGCTGTTGCAACTCATCCAGCAAAACGGTTTTGTCTTCGCCCAGACTAAGCCAACACAATGTATTGTGTTGTGTAGCCAACAAAATCAAACCGAGCTTAGAGGAAAGAAAGTCGTAATCTAAGTGCATGGCGTAAAAGTTTCTACAAAAAATGCTGCAGCGCGTACAATGGTTAGCCGCTGCAAAACAGCATGATTTTGATATAGATTTTTGGGTGTATATATTTTGACTACAAGACGATCTAAACGTTGGGACGGTAATTTAACATCGTTGTCAGTAGACTACTTAAAAGAAGTTGTAGAAAAAATGCAGGCTTACGGTAAAACCGTACAGTTTGAGTTTCCAGGTCACGCGAAGATGCCGATTTATCAGGTCATCAATCAACGTGGCTTTAAAATGGGCTTTGATGGCAAGCATCTTTTACATAGCCTAAATGAAAACGGCAACATAAGCGACAATCTATCGGCTGAATTCAGTCTGGAGCAAGTCCAAGAGGCGATGACAAAGCCTGCGGCAGCTGCACCTCGCGCACGTAAAAGCGCCGGAGGCGCAACTCGCAAGGCAGCCGTGCCTGATACCGTAGAGGTAGATAAATACAATTATTTTCGTGCTAATAGAGACTGGTTGCCCGATGGAATTCAAGAGTACGCGGACGACATCAGCGCCTTGATGCGTACTGGAATGACCGCAGAACAAGCCTTTGCCAGCATTATTAATGAACATTATGAATAAAAACCAAAGCAGCCTTGAGCTGCTTTGGTTTTTTAATCTGCGCCTGTCAGCGTGTTACATAAAATGCGGTATGCTAACTCAACGAATATGAGGACACATACATGCTTGAAACCGCGATTGTGGCGGCACGGGATCGTGCTCGATTAGTTGAAATTGCCAGCATCTTAATTCGTTTTGGTGTGGATGGCTTAGTAGGGCAGCTAGGTTTACGTAAACTGTTGCCTCGCTCTGAAAAACAGCAAATAGCCGATGATCTCTCTTTACCAGAACGTTTGCGTCAGGCCATAGAGGCGCTGGGGCCGACGTATGTCAAATTAGGACAAATCTTAGCCACTCGTCATGACTTGCTTGAGCCGGAATGGACCAGTGAGCTAGAGAAGCTGCATAGCCATGTGACGGCGGTGCCGTGGGATCAAATGGCGTCGCAGTTAAGCGCTGATTTGGGGGCGGATCCCACCGAGCTATTTCTAGACTTCAATCCCGAACCTTTAGCCGCTGCTTCAATGGCGCAAATTTATCAAGCGCGACTACATGATGGTACCGAGATTATTCTCAAGGCACGTAGGCCGGACCTGCGTGCCACCATAGAAGCCGATTTGCGGCTGTTAAGCCATGCAGCACAACTGCTCGCCCAAAGCAGTCCCGAATGGGAGCGTATTAAGCCCGAAGGCATAGTCAGCTATTTGGCCAGTGCCTTACGCGATGAGTTGGACTTTGCTCGAGAAGGTCATAACTGTGAGCAGGTTGCCGCCTCTTTTGTGGATCAACCCGAAATTGTTTTCCCCAAAATTTATTGGCAATGGACGAGTGAACGTTTATTGGTACAACAATTCCTACGAGGGATGAACCCGACGCATGCTACCTCCTTGGTGGATCAGGGTTTAGATCCGGCGTTATTGGCTAAACGTGGGGCGCTGGCTATTTTGCAGATGATTTTGCAAGACGGTCTGTTTCATGCTGATCCACACCCAGGCAATTTATTGGCCATGTCGGACAATCGAGTCGGTTTTATTGATTTTGGGATGGTGGGTCATTTGTCTGACCGACGCAAAGCACAAGTTTTGATCTTATTTAAAGCCTTAGTCGAAGGGCGTGGTGACGGCGTGGCTTCTATGTTGTTGTCGTGGTCTGATTATTATGATGCGGATCCGGTGCAACTGGATATGGCCGTAGAGCGATTTTTAGCACAGCACAGTACCGGAACGCTGCAAATTGGGCGAGCGCTGAGCGATTTTATGAGCTTAGCCCGACAACAGCGCATTACTCTGCCTGCGGACCTGAGCCTTTTGTTTAAAACCTTTATTACCGCCGATGGGGTGTTACGTCGGGTAGATCCGAATTTGGATATTGTGCGTTTAGCAGAGCCCATGGTGAAAGCAGAAATTAAGGCGCATTACGATCTACCCGCGCTCAAAAAACGAGCCACCTATTTGGCCGCCGAGTTCTATGATTTAGCGGCAGAGACCCCTAGCGCGGTGCGATTGCTACTGCATCGATTGCGCCATGGTCGTATCGGGGTAGATATGGAGCTGCGTCATTTAGACAAGGTGGCGCAGTCACTAGAAAAGTCTGCCATACGCTTATGTGTGGCTTTAGTCACAGCGGCTTTTGCACTAGGGCTCGCACCACGTCTTTTTGATTTGGGGCCTATGATCCTAGGAATGCCTTTGTTTGCTTGGTTAGGACTTGGAGCGACACTAATTGGTTGTTTTTTGCTGTTTTACTGGCTTTTTAAGCCTAAGTAAGTCAGCGTTACGCCAGACCTCGCTCTCGAGCTATTTGTAATCTCTCTTCTTGGTTAATGTAGTTTTGAATACGAATTTGTTCGGCAGGTTTTAACTGAAAAAAGGCGCAGCCATAGCGGTCCATTTTCTTACCAGAGGCCAAAACATGTGGCTGTTGACGCACTACCTGAAGGTCAACGGTGACAGCGCCCACGCCGGGCAGTTGTAGCTTGCTATCTGAGTAAATGTGGCCTTTGGACGCGTTCAGCACGTTGTCTTCATCTAAAAAAGAGATGCCGCCAGCACTAATGTCAAAGATAGGAAGCGTTAAAGGGGACGTTTTAGCGTTCAGGGTACACGTGGCGGGAGAGTTTAGCGGGGGTTGTACCCTAAAGCTGTCTCGGCGTTGCAGACGGCGAACAAATGCAGGGATAGGGCCCATTAAGGCAGGCAGCCCGTCATGAGACGTTGCACTGATAGGCTGTACAGAGAACTCGATGGCCACCTGATTCAGGGTGGCTTGGAAAAAGGCTTGTCCTTTTTCAATCAGTTGTTGATTTATGGCAGGTTGTGCGGCACTGTCGATCACAAGGGTTTCGGTATCAAAATCGATATGAACCAGTGTGGTAATGACGGCCTGACTGCTATTACCAGCATGCATACGCAGCAAAACCCCTTGCTCTAAGATTTGCAGCAAAATCTGATCGATTTCTTGGATGGAGTCAATACGAAAAGGGTCGTAACTGTTGCCAGTTGATGCATGTGGCATAAAGCACCATAGAGTAAATAGCTGAATAAAGAATCATTATGCCAAAATATTGTGAACTTTACTTAATAAACCACAAGATGTGTTTTTAAGCTTTATCAAAGGCTGTAAAATTAATGGAAATCACTAGCTTATTGATTAGGCTTTTATATTAGGAAAGGATTATGAGTTTATTTAATTCAGTATTGTCTGCCGCTGCATCAATGGCGATGGGCAAAGAGCAAAAAGAACAAGCTAGTTTATTGCCGGCTTTAATTCAGGTGGTCAATCAATATCCGGGTGGTATTGGTGGATTGCTCGAGACCTTTAAACAAGGTGGGCTGGGCGCTATTGTGGCCTCATGGATGGGACAAGGTCAGAATCTACCTGTTGAGCCTAATCAGCTAGAGCAAGTGCTGGGTGCAGAAATGGTGTCTGATTTGGCCGAGAAAAGCGGTTTAGATCAGAGCTCTGTTTTGGGGTATTTAACGACGTTGTTGCCTTTAGTCGTTGATAAAGTGTTTAGCAGTGCTGATGACTCAGCTCCAGCTCAATTAGATACGGGCACCCTGCTCAGTTCTGTTTTAGGTATGCTGACTAAAAAATAAGCGGGCCTAATTAAAAAGCAGGATCCTAGTTAAATTAAGAGCGATGAGTTTTCATCGTTCTTTTTTTTAGTAGATTAAGCCTTTTTCTTTAGCAATAAGTAGTCGCTGTTGTTGATTAATATAAAATTCGATACGTTGTTGGCAAGAGCGACTTAAGCGACTAAATGAGCAGCCAATGCGTTGTTTTTCCTGACCCGACGGTAGGGTGTGTGTGTTTTGCCGTACTATTTGCAAACTAATTTGAATTGTCTCTATATCAGATAAAGATAAAGAACACTGATTAAGCATGTGGTGTTGGGCGAGATCAAAGGTGTTTAGAGGGGCCAACAACGAAATACCACTAGCACTGATATCAAAAACAGGCAGCTCTAAAGACTGCTGCTCTAAGGTAACCGTACAAATAGGGGGCTGATGGGCGGGGGGCTGTATACGGAAATGATTACGTCGCTGCACCTTGATCATGGCTTCAGGCAAAGGTGCTTTTAAGGCTGGTACGCCTTCAAAAAGAGTGGTCATGACATCGGTTAATTGCATTTCCACATAATTAAAATCAAAAATAGTCGAAATGGTGAGCTGTTGCGACGAGAGCGAGCTGAGTTGTTCAGCTTGAGTGCGGGGAAAGGATAAGTAAAGCCAATGCTCGGTAAAGTTGATTTTCAGTATGTGAGCACCTAATAAAATATCGTCATCAGCATGCAAGCGAATGACTAAAGAGTGGTCATAAGCAGAGGCTAGGAGCTGATCTATAGCATCCGTGTCGGTGATTAGGTGGTTAGATAGATGGATGCTTTGAGTCATTATTTTTTTAGGAGTCCGAAGTCACTTAAAAGAAAAGCACTAAACGTGACATAGGGTATTAAAAGAGTGTTTCGATTTTAATAGTTTAAAGGGTACCGAATAGAGAGGGTAAACCCATATAGAAACAAATACCTAGGATAGAAAGTCGATATTAGATTGTTCTTTTAGGACAATAAAAAAAGGCGGGGTATCCCGCCTCTTTTTATTAAAGCTAATAGTTTATAAGCGCGTTAAACGTCGCTTGCGTCTAAAGCTTGAGTTAAATCAGCCAAAATATCGTCAATGTGCTCAATACCTATGGACAAGCGCACCATGTCTGTGCTGACACCGGCTTGTTTGAGCTCAGCTTCGTTAAGCTGGCGGTGTGTGGTTGAAGCAGGGTGGCAGGCTAAGGATTTGGTGTCACCGATGTTAACTAGGCGCAAAATCAATTGCAGTGCATCAATAAATTTAGCGCCTGCATCGCGGCCGCCTTTAATACCGAAGCTTAAAATAGCAGCGGGCTTACCACCAAAGTATTTTTGTGCCAAAGCATGTTCTGGGTGGCTAGGTAGACCTGCATAATTGACCCAGCTGACTTTAGGATGGTTTTCTAAGAACTCGGCCACTTTTTGGGCGTTTTCAGTGTGGCGCTCCATGCGTAGGGCGAGTGTTTCGATACCTTGCAAGATTTGGAACGCGTTAAAAGGCGATAGTGCAGCACCGGTATTACGTAGAGGCACAACACGACAGCGGCCAATAAAAGCGGCTGGACCGAAGGCCTCGGTGTAGACCACCCCGTGATACGACGGATCTGGGTTATTTAAAATAGGGAAGCGTTCTTTGTGCTTGGCCCAGTCAAATTTACCTGAATCTACAACTGCGCCGGCTAAGGTTGTGCCGTGACCACCCATGTATTTGGTCAAAGAGTGCACCACAATATCCGCGCCATGTTCAAAAGGACGGCATAATGCTGGGGATGCGACAGTATTGTCTACAATAACGGGAACGCCATGACGGTGAGCGGCTTCGCAAAGCGCCTCGAGGTCTAATACGTTACCGGAAGGGTTACCGATGGTTTCGCAGAACACGGCGCGAGTTTTGTCATCGATGAGAGCTTCGATGGCCGCGATATCATCATGGGGTGCAAATTTAACGGTGATCCCTTGTAATGGTAGGGTATGAGCAAATAGATTATAGGTGCCACCGTATAGTTTACTTACCGAAACAATGTTGTCACCGGCTTGAGCGATGGTTTGTATAGCATAGGTAATCGCCGCCATACCGGAAGCGACTGCCAAGGCGCCTACACCACCTTCTAGGGCTGCAACACGTTCTTCGAGAACAGCATTGGTAGGGTTGGTAATACGGGTGTAGATGTTACCGGCGACCTTTAGGTCAAAAAGATCGGCACCGTGCTGGGTGTCATCAAACGCATAAGACGTGGTTTGGTAGATCGGAACGGCAACGGCTTTGGTTGTTGGATCAGGGCTGTATCCGGCGTGGATGGCTAGAGTTTCAAATTTCATAGTGCTCGTGTTTGCTTATTAGAGAAATGGGTGACACATAATGGTATCGTAACGGGTTATTTATTCATTAAGAATAAATTAAATCCATATCTTTACAATTTTTTATTATATAGGTGTCACGCTGTGTCATCTATCCATAGTATCTGTTTTGGGATTAAAGACCTAGATGAAAAACTGGTTTAAACGAGGGCTTTTTGCTTTAGTGCTCTTTGTGATCGTGGCCTTAATCGGTGCAGCGGTATTTTTGCTGACCTTTGATCCAAATGCGTATAAAAACAAAGTTGAACAGCTAGTGTACGAGCGCTATCAGCGTCACTTGAAGATTGATGGTGATATAGAGCTTTCTTTATTCCCTCGGATTGGTCTCTCGGTAGAGCAGGTATCCCTCAGTCAACGACAAAGTGAAGAGCCTTTTGCGGCGATGCAAAGCGCACGCCTGGCTGTGGCTGTTTGGCCCTTGTTGTGGAATCGTTTGGTAGTAGACCATGTGGCGGTAAATGGTGTCAGGGTTTGGCTAGAGCGTGATCAGCAAGGTGAGTTTAATTTCATTGATTTATTACAAAAAAATAGCCCAACGCCCACTTCACAAGCCAATGTCAACTTGGCGCCTATCGCCAATGCACAAGCCCAGAATGCCTCGTTGATTCCGGATGCGAATCAGGCCGAATTTCAAATTGATATTGCTGGCTTAGATTTGCAGGAGGGTGAAATCCACTTTTTTGATCAGTCCTCGCAGACACAGATGCGTCTGGTGAATTTAGAACTCAATACCGGCCGCATGACTTTTGGCCAGCCCTTTGATGTGATTTTCAAAGGGGCCTTACAGGGAGACAAACCCTCCGCAGATGCCAAGTTGCAAGGGCAAGCTGTCGTGAGCTTAGAGCCTCACCTAAAGCGTTATGCGGCGCAACGTATCCATCTGTCTTTAGTCGGGCAGGTAGGTGCCTATGAGGCTCGTAGCGCAACCTTACGCGGTGGGCTTGAGCTGTTAAGTTTGACCGAGGACCTACGTGCTCGTCAGCTTGAGATCCTTTCCCAAGGACGTTGGCAAGATGATGAAACTACCTTAAACAAAGTGCAGCTGCAATTGAATGCCGCCCAATTAAATTTAAAACGAAATTTAAGTATTGTGGATGCACAAAAGCTGCAGTTACGACTCAATGGACTGTTGCCTGTGACAGAAGGGCAGGCGGAGCATAAGGTAGAGCTCGCTCTAGACGCGCCGCGCCTCAACATTCAGCCAGAGCAGGTTCAAGGTGAACCCATTTCGCTGTCTTTTAAACAACAGCAAGGCACAACGATGTTTGGTGTGAATGGTCGAGTTAGTGAGCTAAAAGGACCGTTGTCAGAGCTAGAGTTGGGACGTGTGCAGTTGGATGTGGCGCGCAAAACGAATGAGGCGGCGTGGAAAATGGATGCTAGCGCGACAGCAAGGTGGGAGCAGGAGACGACGCGACTGAGCTGGCAAGACGTAGTGGCTAATTTGAATGTGGATCGCGAAGGCTTGGATCCGAATCCAGCAAATGCCAAGTTAACCGCTCAGGGAGACTGGCTCTGGGCAGAGAAAAAAGGTCAATTGAAAGGCTTATGGCAAAGCGCCAATACTCAGGCTCATTTTGATTCCACCTTAGAACACAAGGAGAATTGGCAGTTGGGTGTGGCGATTGACGCGCAAGGGATTGACCTGAACCCTTGGTTGCCCTCCGCGGAACGTACCGCTGCCCGTCGTAACCCCGCAGAGGTGAAAAACTCACAACCAGCTCGTATGTTGCCTGACTATGTCCAATGGGATGAGATGGATATGCAATTAAAGCTGAGCGCCGATCGCTTTCGCTATCAGCAGGTTGAATTAGAACAGCTTCAGCTACAGGCCGAGCAAAAAGAGCGAGTCGTACAGTTGAAAACGCTACAAGCCAAGGTGTTCGATGGGGCAGTAAGCGGCTCAGCCAAGTGGTTACACGAGTCCGCCCAAGCAGAACTCGCTTTGCAGCTCAAAGACATTGACTTGGCTCCGTATACGCAACTGCTCACCAAACAAAGATGGTTAGCCGGTAAGGGAGACGCTCAGCTCAAGCTAAGCACTCAAGGACGAAGCGCACTGGCTCGCCGTGCGGCGCTGACAGGAACCATGCAGCTTAAGGCCAAGAACGGCCATGTGGTGGGATGGGATATGTGGCAACATGTGCGCGATGCGAATGAGGCGGTTCGCAATGTCTTTGGTGGCCAAATTGTTTTGCCGGTGCAGCAGTATACGGCCGGGTCAAGCACGCCCTTCAAATCGCTGGACTATCAGTTGCAATTTAATCAAGGCCAAGGCCAAGTTCAAAAGCTACAGTGGCAGGCCGAGGGCTTTAAGCTCAGTGCGGAGCCTCACTCTTATGTGGATGCGGTGAATCAGCAAATGGATTGGGGCCTGCGCATTGATTTACAAAAACGTCAATTGCCGGCCGATCATGCTGAGCTAGCCGTTTATGCAGAGCACCCTTTGTTTATTCGACTAAGCGGTCCCTGGTCAGCTCCGTTCTATCGATTACAATGGCAACGCTTAGCGCACCCTGTGGTTCAACAAGCCATAGATAGTGGACTGTTGGAGTTATTGCGCACTAAGCGTGGGAGCGTGATTGGCCTAGAGACAGAAACGGTTCCTGCGCCACCTGCAAACAATCCAAAAACGCTGGGTAATACCCTTAAAGATTTGCTGCAAAATAAGTGATACCAACAATGACGATTACACCTATTTGCTTTGCTCCTGCTTTGGCTGGAGATCAAAAATACCACGAGCAATGGTTTCTGGTAGACACCAACAATCAACGCTTAACGGCAGAGGAATGTCGTGCCTTAGAGCAGGTTTCTATGCAAATACAGTTTGGGCAGTTGCAATTACGAGCGCCTGGCATGCTACGTTTAGAGCTATTGCTAGACGTGATCGAGGATGAGGATGATTTACGCTGCCAGGCCACTGATGCCACGGGCGCTACTGTGGCTGCGATTGATGAGGGTGAGCTGGCTGCCGTGTGGTTTAGCCATGTGTTGGATCGCCCGTGCAAGCTCTTGAAAAAAGACCCTGGTCACCCTGACCGTTAGTTTTACCGCTGTAGGAATCCTCGTCCTTTAGGGCGAGGAGGATGTCAAGACTGTTTTTCGGCCGTGAGCTGCTGGTATTTAACCATTAATTGCTCTTGGCTTTCCTGGTGGTCCGGATGGACCTCAATGCACTCCACTGGGCAAAACACCACACATTGAGGCTCGTCGAAATGACCTACGCACTCTGTGCAAAGATTAGGGTCAATTTCGTAGATGTGTTCGCCCATGTAAATAGCCGTGTTGGGGCACTGGGGTTCACACACATCGCAGTTGATGCATTCTTCGGTTATGTATAAGGCCATGATATAAAACGCTTAAAGCCTAAAAGGATAATACAGACAGTGTAATCCTATTTAGGCTTTAAGGCGAAATTAGGCCTCCGGCTTTTGCTGGCGACGGTTTGCGGCTTTGGTGGTGAGCCAGCGCTCTACAGAGGGAAAGACAAACTTACTGACATCGCCGCCTAATAAGGCAATCTCGCGTACAAAGGTACCAGAGATAAACTGATACTGATCAGAAGGCGTCATGAACAGGGTTTCTACCTCGGGCAGTAGGTGGCGATTCATCCCTGCCATCTGAAACTCGTATTCAAAATCAGACACAGCTCGTAAGCCGCGCACAATGACACGTGCGTCTTGTTCACGCACGCAGTCTTTTAATAAACCACCAAAGCTGATGACCTCTACGTTAGAGTAATGACTTAATACCTCTTTGGCGATTTCAACACGTTCTTCTACGCTGAAAAAAGGACGCTTATTAGGGCTGTGGGCTACCGCCACTACCACGCGATCAAAAAGATTAGCGGCACGGCGGACTAGGTCTTCGTGGCCTCGAGTTAAGGGGTCGAAGGTTCCGGGGTAAACAGCAGTGATCATAGTTAAATAGTGTTACAAATGGTAGTTAGGAGCTGCAGAGCCATTATTGTGGCGGCGACGCAGAGTGCAGGGTATTGCCCGCATTATTATCTGTTTTTGTCGCTGCGGCAAATTCTAATAGTTGAAAGTGCACATGTCCCGCCTTTTGTTGGCGTAAACTACTAAAGTTTGCCGGAACGCTAATGGGGGATTCACTTTCTACATAGATTAAAGCATCTGGGCTTAAAATAGCAGGCAATTGATCCCATATTTTATCTAACCAGCCTTGGTGAAAGGGTGGGTCTAAAAAAATGAGGTCAAAGGGGCGATCGGCGCGTTCTAAAACGTGCAGGGCATTGCCAGCATGGATACGGACTTGGGTGGCTTGGAGTTTATTGCGCAAGGCACGCAAGGCATTGACAGCATCTGGGTTTTTTTCCACCATCTGCACAAACTCGACGCCGTGCGAGGCAGCCTCAAAACCAAGAGCTCCGGTCCCGGCAAATAAATCGAGTACGCGTTTGTTGCTGAAATTATCGGCCCAAAAGTAGCGTAACCAATTAAACAATGTTTCGCGCACACGGTCAGGCGTGGGACGTAAGCTGGTGGCATCGACCACAGGAATAGGGGTGCGACGGTATTGTCCACCTACGATACGGATTGCATTTTTTTTCATGCCTATATTCTAGTGCGTGATTCAACAAATTAGGTTTAGTGTAAAGCCATGTTTAGTTTTTTTAAAAGACGCAAAGCAAAAAAAGAGCAAGAGCTACTTGAACAGCAAGAACAGCAACGCCTAGAACAAGAGGCGTTGGCGAAGCAAGAGCAGGAACGCGCAGAACAAGAAGCCCGTGCCCAGCAAGAACAACAACGCCTAGAACAAGAGGCGTTGGCGAA
>DUNB01000008.1 GCA_012839585.1 Alcaligenaceae bacterium
TGCCAGCTCGAAGAATAACGGAGTTACTGCGCGGGTCTGCTACCACATGCACTTGCTCAAATGGGGTATTGCTGGTGCCGTTGAGGAGTTGGTTGGCTAAAGCCGCTACATCAATGGCCACCCCATATTCAATGCTGATTACATCAGTATTGACGCTATGATGCGTATCAATTCGCTGAATGACATCGGCAATGCGTAAGAGGTTATCGGCATAGTCGGTAATGACTAAGCTATTATTCGCCGCATAAGCATTAATAGGATTAGCTGGTGAGACCATGGGCCGTAGGACTGGGACTAAGTCATTGGCTTTTTCATGTTGCAAACGAAAGACCTGCGTCACCATCTCCCCTTTTAGAGCTAATAGTTCATCAGTGGTGTAACTGACAGGCGTGCTATGAAGTTTTGCGTCGGCTTCGGGGATCACGCGACTAATACCATCAACGGTGGTCATAGCAAAGCCTTGCATGCGCAGAGCACCTAATAACATGGAATAGGCTTGATTTGCTGTGACTGGGGTTTCTGAAACGAGGTTTATTTTTCCAGTCACTCGTGGATCCACAATGAAGTTACGTCCGGTAAATGCAGCGAGACTGCGCACGACCTGCTCTATGTCTACGTCTACGAAATTCAGAGTAGTGCGATCGCTACCTTGCTCTAAGGAGGGCTGTGGACGGGCCACGCGAGTGGGCGTCGTGTCCTGTCCCCATCGACTTTGTGGGCGTCTAGCAGGGGTTTTATCTGTTAGTTCAATGGGCGTAGCAACGGGTTTGGTGTTAGTTCCCGTACTAGAGCGAGTGCTAACAAAAAATGAAGGCGATTCTTCAGATTGAGGTGGGGTGTGACTACAGCCTTGTAAAATCAAAAGACTAAATAAGGTGCTACAAATAAACGCTGAACGAGTCGTCATGGTGATACGGTGCAACAAAAATTAATAAGGAAAGCGAAGTTGGGCTCGCCCATTTTGTATAGGACCTAGAAGCAAAAGTAGATCATGTAGTTGTGTGGACTTATCTGGAGTGCTGTATGCCTCACCCTGAAAGTGCCAACCTGATCGTGGGGTCCAGTTACCTGCTCCTTTTAAATGAAGCGGTCCTTCTAGGCTGTTGAGGCTCAGCATGATGTGCTGAGGAGATTTTGGAGTGAGTTGTAGCTCATACTGTCCTAGGGGGTTGACAGGGTTTAGCGAAGTCGCTGCATCTGTCCACCTTAATGTGAATGTTTCACTCAAACGAAGCGGGTAGGTGAAGGCTGTCGTCGGCCAGTGCAGGCTTAACTCGCCTTGTGGCTTTAATGAGTCCAAAAAGGCATGGAAAGTGCGCAAGCTTGAGGCGGGCACGTGTACGGCTTGCTGCGCTAAGATAAGCTCGGTCCCACGCCAAGTTAACGTCCCTTTAGCGGGTTGAAAGGCGGGATGCTGCCACCTGATTTGTGGGTAGCCATCCCATGTTAAATGCCATTGAAGTGGCTGCTGAAGGGTCGCTGGGGCATGTTGTCCTAGTGTGATATAGGCACTCCCTTGCCACCATCGACCCGTTTGTTGGCTAAGTTGAATGGGACTGTTTTTAGGAATCACATAATGACTCCAGCTTGCCGGTAAAAAAAATAAAAAACTGCAACAGCTAAGGCTTATTAGAAAGCACCGGTAGAGCCAGATTTTCATTTGGTCTCCTTAGGCTGAAGCTGAATTTCGCCAGACAACATAGCAGACAGCTCGCGACCTTCTTTTTGGCTGCGGTGTAGTGTGAGCATGTCAACGTGAAGTTGTAGTTGACTGGGAATATGAAAGAGCCATTGGCTTAGTAAGGGAGCTGGCATGGTTTCCACTTGAACTCGCCAATGTGGTTGCGAGGCAGAGAGGAAAGGGGTTAGTTGCAGATAAGGCTCAAATTGTGGAGAGGCAATGGTCTGCTCTAACGCCTTTTGTTGCTCTTGTACGGTAAATCGATAGTGGCTTGATGGCATGACCTGGGACTGAGCTTGAATCTGTAATAACTCAGCATGCTCTGCCAACGCCTGCTCTCTGTTTTGCGTGAGCTGCCTGGACTGCTCAGATTGAGCATGCAGTTGCCAGCCGCACAGTAAAAGAGCAAGCGTAAGAGCGCCCAAACGTAGTGTGCGTTTTTCTTGCGAGGTACGCGAATCCCACAATCGTGTTTTATAGTGCTGTATACGATGAGCTACTTGGTGTTGGAGTTGTAGCCTTTGGGGCTTATTCATGTTTTACCCCTGTATTTGTACTTGTCTCAATCCACAGGGCTGATGAGTTTTCCTCATCTTTTTTGATCGTAATGTTATGTAAGATCGCTTGTTCTTGTCGTGTTTGCCAAGCATTGGCAGTAAGCAATTGACCTAACGGCTCAATAAGTACGAGCTGTAGTCGGTCTTTTTCATAGTGCATGGCGCGAACTTGGTCACTCAGCTCAGGGATCAGTGTGTTGACTTGGGTTAAGAGCTTTGTCAGATTGGGTGTGCTTTCCATTGGTTGCGTTTGTTCTTGTTGTTGTAATAGAGCTTGCTTTGCCTGTGCTAATGGGTTGAGCACCAAAGGGATAGTTGGAAAGATGCCTTTAACTAATAGCGCATTTTCTTGTTGTATTTGTTGTAGTTGTCGAGCCTGTTTTTGATTGAGAAGCACAAGACTAGTCCAGCCGATAAATGCCGCATAAATAGGCCATTTAAACCAGTTCCAAATAGCAGTGGTTTTTTGCTGAGACTCAAGCGTAAAACTCAAATTCAGTTTAGGCAGTGCCTGTGTTTTCCAACTTGTTTGATCAGATGGGTTTGGGACCTGAGACAAGGCTGCAGTAGGGATGAGCTGTATGCGTTGTATACCGGCACGATGGAATTGCTGTAGTAACGGAGACAGTGTTTTTTTGAGTGCCCAGTGCACGCGAATAGGGTGCTGGGGCAAGTAAGCAATCACATAGTGCTCATAAGGATGTAAAAGCATAGTTTGCAGTCGACTTCGAATTGCCGTGTGGAGCTGTGATTTCTTCAGAGGGGGTAACTCTAGTTCCGCGGTCATAGCATCACCTGTTGCTAACCAGCAGACAACAGGCAGGTGGGCAAAGGTCTGTAGAATTAAAGCTAGAGGCATTTCTCCTTCTCGTTGTATCTGTTGGCGATGATTGATGACCGCAAACGCGATGGAGTCCTCTGTGGTTAATAAAGCGAGTCGTGGCAGGAGCAAACGAAGATGTGTGCGCATTACAGGCTCCACACCACAGTGGTTTGATTGGGTTGGCGATGTAATAAAGCCTGCTGACGTACATGGGTGACGCCGCGCTGAATTTCGCCATGCACTAAAAACCAGGAACTTTTGATATCTATCTTTTTCAATGTGTCATTGTCGGCGTCAGAAAGGTGATGCAAAAATTGTGATGTGCTCATAAACCAATTCCCTTGATCACGCTCTTTCACTAGGTTTACGGCTTCCGTAAGACTTAACCCCTGTATGGTGGCTGCTAAGACTTCTGCTGGGGCCGTGTTTACATTTAGTTTGGAGTGAGGGGGCAAAAGCGTGCAGTAGCTATTTAGACGCTCTTGTTGAGTCACATTAAGTTGTGCCGTAGCTATCAATTCTGTAGGTCGGCGACCAGCGATTTGCTGAGGGGTTTTATTAATAGACGGCTGATAGGATCCACTCAATTGCTCGGCCAGTGATTGGGCTAGAGAGCGAGGTAAGTCAATCCATGTGAGTAGTTCTTCTAACTGAGCAATTTGTTTTGCTTGTATTTGCTCACCTTCGACCAAGCGTAATAGGTTGAATTTCGCTTGCTCGTCTTCTAGATAACCAGAAAATAATGCGGAATCCGTGCCATCTACTGTTTCTATGGGCATGTTTTGAATACGTTGAGCTAATAGGCCGCTACGGTTTGTGATAGGGGTGTGGCGTGCGTCGATACGTAATAGGAGTTGTACCCAATCTAATCCTCCTTGTAATAACCAGACGGCTTGACTGCGCTCGTGCTCTGCAATCAGGCGCTCAGTTTGTTGGCTTTGTTTTTCTAATAGACTTACCGCTATTAAGCTAGTCGCTATCACAATGACTAAAGCATTGATAACGGCTAAACCTTGTTGAGCATGGTGCGATGTGCTCATGGCAGCAGCACCACTTTTCTATAGG
This sequence comes from Alcaligenaceae bacterium, assembly GCA_012839585.1. Classification (GTDB taxonomy): domain Bacteria; phylum Pseudomonadota; class Gammaproteobacteria; order Burkholderiales; family Burkholderiaceae_B; genus Paenalcaligenes. Next base: position 4,127 of record DUNB01000008.1, read on the forward strand.
TCACCGTTTGCTCTTTTTCTTGTAATTGCAGTTGAATTTCCACTCCACTAGCGCGTCGTTGTCCTTGCGTCGCTAAGGGCGGATTTTGCCAACCTCTTGCTGGAACCCAGGCTTTGATTTGAAACTGATCGATATGTTGCATCGCAACAAAATTGGGTTTGGCGATGGGTAAAGGCAGTTCAGCACCAGCAGGCGCCTCATCTCTATAAAGTACATTCTCTTTAAATGTCCATTGCACCCACTGCCAATGGTGGTCTACGGCATGCAAAATAAAAAGAGTGGAGGCTGTCTCTCCTTGCTCCCAATGCAAGCCATGCAACTCTAAAGGCGTGCTTGCGGTAAAAGGCAACGCGACACCTTTATTCACATAAAGAGATAGATTGGCATGGTGCTGGATGTCGTATTCCAGTTGTTGTAATACAGCTTGAATCGAGCTGATATGGCTTTGGTTTTGGTCTAATCGTTGCTTAGCCCGGTCCACATGATCTAATGCTTGCCAAGATAACACGCTTAAAATTGACATAATAAATAAAACGATCAGTACTTCAATGAGAGTAAATCCATGTTCTTTCATCGTGCTCGCGTCAAGGTACCGTACAGCGTGCTTAATGCACCGGATTCGCCCTCTAGGTGAACGCGAATAGTGATTTGTCTAAATAGGTCATGCATGGTTTTTTTACTTTCGATTTCACAGGAAAACGCATAATGACCAAATGAGCACGCTTGCTCTTTAAGTCCTGGGGCAGGAAAGGCCCGTTGGAGATAGAGTTCACTCATGGTGTTTTTAGCCGCATGCAGAGCAAAGGTACGTAATGTCAATTGATAACTACTATGCGTGCTGAGTTGTAGAGCATGGAAAACGGCTGTAATCGCAACGCTCACAATCGCAAGAGCAATCAATACCTCAATGAGGGTGTAACCGCGTTCTTGCTCCATTAGTACAACACCTCGTAATTACCATAAGGATCTTTTTGTATACGCAATCGATCTAAGCCGTTATCTAGAACAACACGATGAGAAGGGCGTAGCCAGTGGGAGGTAAAGCGCACTTGTTCATTTGCAGGCTCTATAGTGACTTGGACCGCTTGTGGACTAAGCCAAGGCCGAGGACGCAGTGCGTCAGGAAGGCTCTGTAGGCTACGTTCGGTCAGAACAAAGCGAAATTGCTGTTCTTCTGGTTTCCACGTTATAGGGGTGCCTTGTTGGCGCGCATAATTTTGAGCAAGAGTAAAAAGTTGAGTAAGACGTACTCCATCTGCATGTAAACTATTTGTGCTGGATCGAGGCATATAGCTCATGCCGATCATGGCTGTAATGCTAATAATGACCAGTACAACCAAAACTTCCAGAATAGAAAAACCACGCTGTTGCATTGCAATGTTATTGCCATGAGCCAATGTCACTATTGATACCCTCACCCCCAGCTACACCATCTGCCCCGAATGAAAATACATCCACATCGTTGTGTACGCCGGGGTTTAAGTAGTGGTAGGCATTACCCCACGGGTCTAAAGGCAAATGGTCTAAATAGGATTGCCAGTTATGTGGCACGGGTGGCGTAGAGGGTTTGCTCTGCAAGGCTTGTAAGCCTTGCTCATTGCTGGGGTATCGACCGTTGTCTAAGCGGTATAGTTTTAAGGCTTGGCTGATTGCTAAAATGTCTTGTTTAGCAGCAATAGCACGCGCTTGATCTGGTCGGCTTAATAGGTTTGGGACGACCAATGCAGCCATAACGCCCATGATGACGATCACTACCATTATTTCAATTAAAGAAAAGCCACGTTGAGACTGGCTGTATGCCGCTTTAGAAGGGTGAGTGCGCATTGCGAATAATAAGTAAAAATAATGTGTCACATTTAGGACACTATGGCGTGACAGAATGGGGCTCTTTCTAACCTAATAGCAAAAATGCTATTTCTATTTATCAGTAGAAGAGGAATGCATAGAGTGTATCTGCACCATATTTCAAATTTATGGCAAGTTTTATCTAAAAGAGGTGGGCAGATGGCAATGGCAATCATAGTTGGCTTTTTTATAGCGACTTACTTTGCCCCAGCTCCGTCAAATCCAGCAGCTTTTATCGCCACGGAATCAAATCCTGCCTTAGCCTATGAGCATGTAGGAGCATGGTTTGGTAAACAGGGGGCACCAGTTCGGATTCAATTACTCGGCGTGATTCACTCTGCGCCTAACCGCGGTACAGCCATTTTGCGTTTGGATGGTGGGGAACCACAGGTATATAAAGAGGGGCAGCAGATTACGTCTGGCGTATATCTAACACGTGTGGATGCTTCTGGAGTAGAGATTGAGCAGCAAGGGCAGCAGCAAAAAGTGATGATGCCTATGAATCCAGTTCCTTTCCCTAATAAAGCACTGCAGCGTTTGCCATGATCATGCAACAGGAGGCATTGCTGATCATTGGTCTGTGTTTATTGGCTACAGCCCTAGCGTGGGGGTTAGCTAGAGAGTGGCATTTGGTTGGCCAGTTGTTCTTAGACAAAGGATGGTTACAGCGGCCAATATCACCGTACCCTTATTGGGGTTTGGTGGTGCTGTTTATTTTGATTGGGTGGCGGGAGCCAGATCGTCTATCGGCCGCAATTTGTTTGGTTTTTGTGTTTGGCCTTTACCAGTTAGCTTATTTTGATGCTAAGACCGGTTTTTTACCAGATCGCTGGACGCTGGCACTACTCTGGGCTGCTCTATTAGTAAACAGTCAGTCGTGGTACACCTCCTCTGATCAAGCTGTTTTAGGAGCTGCCGTGGGTTATGGCGCTTTATGGCTATTAAATATCATCTATTTGGCTTTAAGAAAGCGACCAGGCTTAGGTGGGGGCGATATGAAACTGCTTGCTGTTTTAGGCGCTTTATTTGGTTGGAGTGCCTTGCCTTATCTTCTGTTTATTGCCTCTGCATTGGGGTTGATTTTTGTAGTGATAAGGCGATTTTTGAAAAAAAACATGAGCACTTCTATTGCTTTCGGTCCTTTTTTGGCTGCGGCAGGGATAGCCTGGATGGGGACAGGTCTTTAACTCAAAAAAAAAGCCAACTTTTTATAGTTGGCGATTTTTTGCTAGGGTTTTTTGGTGGAGCCGGGGGGAATTGAACCCCCGTCCGCAAGCCCTCTGCAGGCAGTTCTACATGTGTAGTCGAATTATTTTAAGTTTTAGCCGCAAGCCATGCCATTCAACAGGCCATCTTTTGGCGATCCACATTGTTTTAAGTCTAACTCGTGTGGCCCGAATCAGACCGATTCTTTGTGAATGACGCTGCTGTTAGTTTCCTAACCTAACCCAAAGACAAATTAGTGCAGCGACTCTTAACCGTTTATTAAGCGGCTAGAGCGAAACGCTCATCATTTGCGTTTATAGTTTTCCAGTGGATTTACGAGCTTACTGGTGCTCGACATGCCCTGCACTGTTTCGCGACCCACGTCGAATCCAGGTCGGCCCCGTGTGTTCGTTCTCTAGCAGTATTTTTCATTATACGGGAAAAAGACCGGATTGTCTAAATGAGAGGTGGTATTATGCGTGACGTCGTGTGAAAACATCACCTCATTTATTTTGTTAAGCCCTACGAGGGCTGTTTTGTATGGAGCTAGACATGAGTTCGTCTGCTAACCAAGGATCGCTGCTGCGTTATATCAAACATGGTAGCTTGGTGAGCCAAATCGTCATTGGTTTACTCGCCGGTATTGCCTTGGCCTATTTTCTTCCGAGCGCAGCTAATTCTGTGGCCTTACTTGGTGAGTTGTTCGTTAAAGGGCTCAAGTCAGTTGCCCCTGTTTTGGTGTTTATTTTGGTTTTGTCTTCCATTGCCAACCACCGTCAGGGCACTAGTAGCAACATGGGGCGGGTCATCAGCCTGTACCTCATAGGCACGCTAATGGCGGCTTTGCTTGCAGTGATAGCTAGTTTTTTGTTTCCTGTGACCATTCAGCTGCAAAGTTCTATTGATTCGTTATCGCCCCCCGATAATGTGGGTGAGGTCTTGTTAACGGTGTTGCTGAATGTGGTAGATAACCCAGTCAATGCGATAGTGAATGCGAACTACATGGGCATCTTGGCTTGGGCGATTGCCTTGGGGGTGGCCTTACGCAGCGCGACTGAAACCACCAAGGAAATGGCACGCAACTTAAGTGATGGTGTTTCCTTTGTCGTGCGTTTAGTGATTCGCTTTGCTCCCATCGGTATTTTTGGCTTAGTGGCAGGGACGATCGCCTCCACGGGGTTTGATGTGTTGTGGGATTACGCACGCTTATTGGCGGTGTTGTTAGGCTGTATGGCCGTGATGGCGTTGGTGGTGAACCCGGTGATTGTTTGGACTCAGATTCGCCGCAATCCTTATCCGTTGGTATTTACCTGTTTACGAGAAAGTGGGGTGACGGCGTTTTTCACCCGTAGTTCTGCGGCGAATATTCCCGTGAACATGGCCTTGGCGAAACGCTTGGGCTTGAACGAAGATATCTATTCCGTTTCCATTCCTTTGGGTGCCACCATCAATATGGGTGGTGCAGCCATCACCATTACGGTGCTAACCTTGGCTGCAGTAAACACATTAGGCGGTACCGTGGATATTGGCACAGCTCTATTGCTTAGTGTGATGGCGTCGATAGCCGCGTGCGGGGCATCTGGTGTAGCGGGCGGCTCGCTTTTGTTGATTCCGTTGGCAGTCAGCCTGTTCGGTATTCCCAACGAGGTCGCGATGCAAGTCGTAGGTGTGGGTTTTGTGATTGGTGTGGTTCAGGATTCGGCAGAAACCGCCTTGAACTCCTCTACGGATGTGCTGTTTACAGCCGCCGCTTCTATGCATGAGGATCAAGCTTAGTCCTTAAAAATGGCAATAAAAAAGCGCTAGCCACAGGGAGCTAGCGCTTTTTTTTGGCTGTTATTGCTCAGTAGACCGTTTGGCTGCGAGGATTTACCAAAATGCGCGGAAAGCCTCGTCGTTTAGGGCGGGGAGGATGTCAATGGTGAATCCACTCCAATACCAAAGGGAAAATTGCACTGGCGTGGTCGGCGACGTAGTCTGCCTGCCAAGAAGGTATAGCTGGATCAAGGTGACAGTAACCATAGGCGGCAACGAGGGTAGCCATGCCAGCAGTTTTGCCTGCGACGATGTCTCGTTCATCATCACCAATGTAGATGCAGTTTTCCGGTGCGATGGCTGTTTTTTCACAAGCCAAATAAAGCGAGGCGGGGTGGGGCTTGAGGTGGGGAGTGCAATCGCCGCCTACCGTGACCTTGCTGTGCTGATCTAAACCAAAGTGCTCCATGATCGGTTGGGTCAGACCTAGAGCTTTGTTGGTGACGACCCCCCAAGGGATGCCAGTGTCATTCAGCTGTTCAATTAAGCCGTCAACGCCATCAAAAAGCTGGCTTTGGACTGTGGAGTTAGCTGCGTAGTGATCCAGAAAGATCAGTTTTTGTTTTTCGAACTCAGGGTGCTCCGGATCGAGGTCTAAGGATGCCTTTAAGAGCCCGCGTGCGCCCATGGAAGCATAGGGGCGTAGGTAATCCTGATCCAGTGGTGCTAAACCCTGTAAAACACGTAAATGGTTGGCGCTGGCGGCTAAATCGGGAGCGGAATCAACCAGAGTGCCGTCAAAGTCAAAGAGAACGAGTTTATTCATGGTTTGGGTTAACTGCCTTTGGCTTTTGCATGGCCATTAAATAGTTCACGGAGCTGTCCTGACTCAGTTTGTAGTGTTTGGATATGGGGTTGTATTCCAAGCCTTTAAGTTCGTGCATGACTAAGCCGCTTTGGCGGGCTGAACGGGCTAGTTCGCTGGGCTTGATAAAGGTTTCGTAGTGATGCGTGCCTTTGGGTACCAGATTGAGCAGGTATTCAGCCCCCACGATGGCATACAAAAAGGATTTGGGGTTGCGATTGAGTGTAGAGAAAAACACCCAGCCACCCGGTTTAACGAGCTGTGCGCAGGCACGAATGACAGAGGCCGGGTCAGGCACGTGTTCTAGCATTTCCATGCAAGTGACCACATCAAAGGCCTCTGGATTTTCTGCGGCCATGGTTTCAACACTGATGTGCTCGTAGTGCACTTTGATGCCTGTTTCTAAGCTGTGGAGTCGTGCGATCTTGAGTGATTTTTCAGCAAGGTCTATGCCGGTGACATCGGCCCCTTTAGCTGCCATGGACTCGGCAAGAATTCCGCCACCACACCCCACATCAATGACTTTTTTATGCTGCAAGCCGCCGATGGTTTGGTTAATCCAGCCTAAGCGCAATGGGTTGATTTCGTGCAGGGGCTTAAATTCGCTAGTGGGGTCCCACCACTTAGAGGCAAGTGCGCTGAACTTTTCAATTTCAGCGGGGTCAACGTTTACAGTAGACATAATACAGACCTATAAAAAGAATAAAGGCTCCTGATTAGGAGCCTTTATTGTATCGCTTTAAGCGAAAACAGTGCCGTTAAAACTGAAACGGATTACTGTTTGCGCGAACCAACGATTTCGATCTCTACGCGACGGTTTTGTGCGCGGCCTTCACGTGTAGCGTTAGTTGCTACAGGCTCAGATTCGCCTTTACCTTCGGTGTAGATGCGGTCTGCAGGAACACCACGGGATAGGAGGTATTCTTTTACAGAGTTCGCACGACGCTCAGAAAGTTTCTGGTTGTAAGCGTCAGGACCTGTGGAGTCAGTGTGACCGGTAGCGATCAATGTTTCTAGTTCAATTGTGGAGACTTGCTCAGCAACTTGATCTAGAATTTGACGGCCTTCAGGCTTGATTGTGGACTTGTCGAAGTCAAAGAATGTGTCGGCATTTAGAACAACTTTGGTTGTTGTAGGAGCGACAACAGGCTCTGCAGCCTGAGCGACTGGAACACCGTCACAACCGGCGATGCCAGTTGCTGGAGTCCAGAAGTTGTTGCGCCAGCACAATTCGTTTGTGCCGTTTTTCCATACGTTACCAAATGGGTTTTGCCAGTTATTGACTTCACCGGTCTGTGCGGACACAGCACCAGTGGCTGTGGCTGCCGCAAAGGCGAGTGCAAGTGCGATTTTGGAGGGTTTATTCATGTTTCTCCTCGTTTGAGCTGATGCTGTTAAGTGACCGCAGCGAACCCCTGCCGCTTAAATTCAATAGTCGTTAAACGGAGCCAGTTTAGCAACGCTAAGATCGGATCAAAGAATTGCGCTGGGTTTCATGCGTGTTAGCCAGAATGTTAAGACATTTCTGTCCAGTTCGCTAAGCGCAGAGGTCTTATATCGTGCAGATCGACCTAATAATGGCCGATAATTGGCATTATTGTTGGTTTTAGGCAACAAGGCAAGCTCTGATCAATATCTGAGCAGTTATTCACTTTTTTTGGTGTTTTTTGCCTACAGCTTTGCTTTTTTGGACCAAAATTAGGGGGTAGTACAATCAACCTCTAGTGTAATGGTAGAATTTCTTATTCGCCCTTATACGGCCTGCATCTTGCTTAACTTATATCTATAAAGACAAATTAATATGGATTCCTTTGCTAAGGAGACCCTTCCAATTTCACTGGAAGAGGAAATGCGTCGCAGTTATTTAGATTACGCGATGAGTGTAATCGTAGGGCGTGCGCTACCCGATGTGCGTGATGGTTTAAAACCCGTGCATCGCCGTGTCCTGTATGCGATGCACGTGCTCAATAATGATTGGAACCGCGCTTATAAAAAATCAGCGCGTATTGTCGGTGACGTTATCGGTAAATATCACCCCCATGGTGACTCCGCTGTGTACGACACGATTGTGCGTTTGGCGCAAGACTTCTCTATGCGCTACATGTTGGTCGATGGCCAAGGTAACTTTGGTTCTATTGATGGTGATGGCGCCGCCGCGATGCGTTACACCGAAATCCGCTTAGCTAAAATCTCACACGAAATCCTGGCAGATATTGATCAGGAGACGGTGGATTTTGTACCGAACTACGATGGGGCAGAGACTGAGCCGGCCTTATTACCCTCACGCCTACCAAACCTGTTGGTAAACGGTAGCTCGGGGATTGCGGTAGGGATGGCAACGAACATTCCGCCCCATAACCTGAACGAAGTGGTGGATGGCTGTTTGTATTGCCTAGCAAATCCAGATTGCTCCGTAGACGACTTATTTGAATTTATTCCTGCGCCGGATTTCCCTACAGGCGGCATTATTTACGGTATGGCTGGGGTGCGCGAAGGCTATCGCACGGGCCGTGGTCGTGTGGTGATGCGCGCTAAAGCGCACTTCGAAGACATCGATAAATCCGGCTCCAGACAGGCCATCATCATTGATGCGCTCCCGTATCAGGTCAACAAGAAAACCTTACAGGAACGTATTGCAGATCTAGTTAACGAAAAGAAAATCGAAGGGATTTCCGACATTCGCGATGAGTCCGATAAGGACGGAATGCGTTTAGTGATTGAACTAAAACGCGGCGAGGTCCCCGAGGTCATTCTTAACAACCTCTATAAAAACACTCAACTACAAGAAACCTTTGGCATCAATATGGTGGCCTTGGTGGATGGTCAGCCTCGTTTGCTGAACCTGAAACAGCTGGTTGAGTACTTCTTGTTCCACCGCCGCGAAGTCGTCACTCGACGCACGGTCTATCAGTTGCGCAAAGCGCGTGAACGTGGTCATGTGCTCGAGGGTCTAGCCGTTGCTTTGGCCAATATTGATGAGTTCATCCGTATTATTCGTGCCGCACCTACACCGCCCGATGCACGCCGAGAACTACTCGCTCAAAGCTGGGATGCGCAAATTGTGCGTGATATGTTGGCACGTGCTGATGAAAGCGAAATTCCTGGAGGACGTCTGGCGTACCGCCCTGATAACCTCGAGGAGCAATACGGTTTGCAGGCGGATGGCCTGTATCGCCTCAGCGAAACACAAGCTCAAGAAATTCTAAACATGCGCTTACAGCGCTTGACCGGATTAGAGCAAGACAAGGTCATGGGCGAGTACAAAGAGGTGATGGAAGTCATCGCTGACCTCTTGGATATTTTGGCCCGACCAGAGCGTGTGACCCAGATCATAGGTGATGAGTTAACTGCTCTAAAAGAAGAATTCTCTGGTGAAAAAGATGCTCGACGCTCTGAGATCGAGTTTAACGCCACAGAGCTTGACGCAGAGGACTTAATCACCCCGATGGATATGGTGGTGACGCTATCTCACGAAGGCTACATCAAGAGCCAGCCGTTGTCAGAGTACCGAGCGCAGCGTCGTGGTGGTCGCGGTAAGCAAGCGACAACGATGAAAGAAGACGATTGGATTGATAATCTATTTATCGCTAATACGCACGATTTCCTCTTATGTTTCTCCAACAAAGGGCGTGTGTACTGGCTCAAAGTCTGGGAGGTCCCTCAGGGCTCTCGCAACTCGCGTGGTCGTCCTATCGTCAATATGTTCCCCTTAGAGCAAGACGAAAAAATCACTGCCGTGTTGGCTGTTAAAGAGTTCGGTGACGATCAGTTTGTGTTTATGGCTACGTCCCAAGGTACAGTGAAAAAGACACCGTTGTCTCATTTCTCTAACCCACGTAAAGCAGGGATTATTGCAGTAGGTCTAGACGAGGGCGACTTCCTCATTGGTGCCCAACTGACTGCGGGTGAGCACGACGTGATGCTGTTCTCTGATGCAGGCAAAGCGGTGCGATTCTGCGAAACCGATGTGCGCCCAATGGGTCGTACAGCGCGTGGTGTACGCGGCATGAACCTAGACGAAGGGCAGGCGGTGATTTCTTTACTCGTCGCCGAAGACGAGACCTTGTCCGTATTGACGGCCACAGAAAATGGTTACGGTAAACGTACTTCTATTGCGGAATACACCCGTCATGGTCGTGGCACCAAAGGTATGATCGCTATCCAAGCCTCTGACCGTAATGGCAGTTTGGTTGGTGCGGTGTTGGTAGATGAAAGCGATGAAATCATGCTGATTACCAACGCTGGCGTGTTGGTTCGTACGCGAGTTGAGGAAATTCGTGAAATGGGTCGTGCGACTCAAGGCGTGACCCTCATTAGTGTGGATGATAATACGCAGCTCTCTGGGGTGTATCGCGTAGCTGAAAGCGACGTGGATATCGAAGAAGGTGATCAGAAAACGGTAGATGGCATGGAAACCGTTGAAAATCAGCCAGACGACTCCGATGCCGACACTGCGGCAGATGAATAATTGATTGATGACAAAGGAATAGGAAAAACGATGCGTCCTTGGAATTTTTCTGCTGGTCCCTCGGCTCTACCTTTAGCTGTTTTAGAACAAGCTGCTGCGGAAATGACCGATTGGCATGGTTCAGGTATGTCGGTGATGGAAATGAGTCACCGAGGTGCCGAATTCATGCAGATTCGTGATGAGGCTGAGCAAGATCTACGTGATTTGCTCAAGGTGCCTGATGAGTTTGCCGTATTGTTTATGCAAGGTGGTGCACAAGCACAAAATGCTATTGTGCCGATGAACCTACTGGGTTTGGCCGAAGCTGGTCAGGCAGACTACGTGGTTTCTGGAAGCTGGTCTAAGAAATCATTCCAAGAGGCGCAGCGTTACGGCGATGTGGCGTTGGCGGCAAACTCAGATCAGGCAACTCGCATTAATGGTCAAGAACAAGCAGCGCTGACGTGGTTCCCAGAACCCAGCACGTGGACTATTCGTCCTACGGCCTCTTATGTGCACGTGTGCGCTAACGAAACCATTGGTGGGGTGGAGTTCAATGACTGGAAAGCGCTAGGCGTCCCTTTGGTGGTCGATGCTTCCTCGAATATTTTTTCCAGACCCATTGATTTCAACACCGTGGATATGGTGTATGCCGGGGCACAAAAAAATGCAGGGCCTGCCGGTTTAACCTTGGTGATTATTCGTAAAACGCTATTAGGCGCTGCCTCAGATCAGTGTCCTAGTGCGTTTAATTACGAAATCGTTGCCAAACACGACTCCATGTTCAATACGCCACCAACCTACGCCATTTATATGGCGGGGCTGATGTTTAAATGGCTTAAGACCCAGGGTGGGGTAGAGGGCATAGAAAAAGCGAATATAGCTAAGGCCCAGCTGTTTTATGACTATTTGGATAACTCCACTTTCTATCGGAATACAGTAGAAAAAAGTGTACGTTCACGCATGAACATTCCCTTTTTGTTGGCCAATCCGGATTTGGATAAACAGTTTCTTACTGAAGCTGGGCAGGCTGGGTTATTACAGCTTAAAGGACACAAAAGCGTAGGGGGTATGCGCGCCTCCATCTACAACGCTTTGCCTCTAGAGGCTGTACAAGCTTTGATCGCTTTTATGCAGGATTTTGAGGTGCGTCATGGCTAAGACCTTGCTAGAAAAGCTGCGTCCTTGGCGTGAGCAAATTGACACCTTGGATCAGCAGATCTTAACGCTGTTAAATCAGCGGGCACAGGCGGCGTTGGAAATCGGCAAGATTAAAGAAAGTCTGAATGCAGATGACAGCATCCTAAAGCCAGAGCGCGAGGCGCAAATCATGGCGCATCTGCAAAGCATTAACACTGGACCTATCACCGACCAATCCGTAAAAGCGGTGTGGGCAGAGGTCATTTCTGCTTGTCGTGGTCTAGAGCGTCAGTTACGAGTTGCCTTTTTGGGGCCACAAGGCTCTTTTTCAGAGCAGGCCGCGCTGGAACATTTCGGTCACTTTGTACAGCCGGTGGCTTGCCAGAACTTTGACGAGGTCTTCCGACTCGTAGAGGTGGGCGAGGCCGATGTAGGGATGGTACCGGTAGAAAACTCCACCGAAGGAGCCGTCAATCGTACGTTGGATTTGCTCTTGAGTTCCTCATTAAAAGTGCTGGGCGAGCGTTCTATAGCGATACGACACAATCTACTGACCCAAAGTGGTTCGCTCGATGGGGTGACGCGTATCATGGCGCATCCACAAGCCTTGGCGCAGTGCCAAAATTGGTTGGCGCGTCATTACCCCCAGATACAGCAGGATGCGGCCTCTAGCAACGCTGAAGCCGCTCGTATTGCTGGTTCTGACCCAACCGTAGCCGCCATTGCAGGTTTAAAAGCCGCAGAGCACTGGGACTTGCAGGTAGCGCACAGCAATATTCAGGATGACGCTCAAAACCGTACGCGTTTCTTGGCTATAGGCAATATTGAGTCCTTGCCCTCTGGTAATGACAAAACCAGCGTTATCCTAGCGGTACCGAACCGTTCTGGCGCGGTGTACGAAATGCTGGCTCCTTTTGCGCAGCATCAGGTTTCTATGACGCGCTTTGAGTCGCGTCCAGCCCGAACAGGTCAATGGGAATACTACTTTTATGTAGATTTGCTCGGCCATAAAGACGAGGCGGCTGTGCAAAGTGCTTTAGCTGAAATTAAACAGCAGGTGGCCTTTTGCAAGGTGCTCGGCTCTTATCCCAGCCAGGCTTGACCCAGTACGATGCAAAGACCACCAACACGGGTATAAAAAA
>DUNB01000109.1 GCA_012839585.1 Alcaligenaceae bacterium
CGTATTCAAAAATACAGCGACTTTGAACGCAACCTGCCGGTGCCCAGCAACCTCAACATGGTTGGGCTCAAACCTTTGCGTGGTATTTCCCTCTTTACCTTTGATCCGAATCTGGTCTTTTTGATCATTGATAGCTTATTTGGTGGACATGGGCGCTACAGCACGCGTATCGAGGGTCGCGATTTTACCGTCACCGAACAGCGCATTATTCTGCGTTTGCTAGAACATACGCTGGATTGCTACTGCAGCTCTTGGGAGCCCGTCTATAAAATCGAGGCCGAATACATTCGCTCCGAGATGCACACCAAATTTGCCAGCATTAGCTCTGGCAATGAATTGGTGGTGGTGACCTCATTTAATATCGAGTTTGGCGCTCAAGGTGGCAACCTAAATGTTTGCCTACCCTACTCTATGATTGAGCCCGTGCGCGATCTCTTGATACGTCCTCTACAAGACACCAGTGGTGACGCCATTGACCAGCGCTGGACCCAGCAGCTTACCCGTCAGGTTCGCAGCGCTGAAGTCGACTTAACCGCCGATTTTGTTAAGATTGATACGACAGTACGCCAATTGCTCTCACTGAAAGTGAATGATGTTTTACCCATCGACATGCCTGAAAAAATTATCACCCATGTCGACAATGTGCCCATCTTCGAAGGCACTTACGGGACTTTTAATAGCAAATACGCTGTGCGTGTACAAAAATTTTTGACCACCACAGAACCTGATTTCCACAAGGCAAAGCTCCATGACAGATCCAAACAAAGCTAACGAACCACAAGACAGCGACGATTTCGAAGCCGATTGGGCTGCTGCCATGGCAGAACAACAAGCCGGCGAGGCCGCTGCCGGCTCCAGCCCTGATTCAGGTACTCAGGCGGCGGGTCTGGGCGATGTGTTAGAGGATGACTGGGCTGCGGCCTTAGCGGAACAAACCGCTGCCAGTTTGGATCAGCAATCAACAGCTGACGAACCCCCTGTTCCCAGTGCTAGCCCTGCCGCGGCAGCCGTCTTTCAGCCGCTAGATAAAAGCGAAAACAACGCACGCAGCGATATCGATTTGATCATGGACATTCCTGTCCAACTATCGGTAGAACTCGGTCGCACTCGCATGACCCTAAAAAACATTTTGCAGCTGGGCCAAGGCTCAGTGGTAGAGTTAGACGGTTTAGCGGGCGAACCCATGGACGTGTTTGTAAATGGCTACTTAATTGCCCAGGGCGAGGTCGTAGTCGTGGACGAAAAATACGGTATACGTATTACAGATATTGTGACACCGTCTGACCGTATACAGCGCCTCAACAGCCGTCGCTAATGTCTCAGTTAGAGTTACTTCGACTTTCACTAAGCCTGATCGTCGTTGTTGCGCTGATTTTTCTTGCGGCGTGGATAGCACGCCGCAGTGGTTTGTTGCGTGGCAAGGGGCAATCCATCCAGATTTTAGCCTCACAATCGCTGGGCTCACGCAATAGCGTGGTCGTTATAGAAATAGAACAACAGCGCCTGGTTTTGGGCGTCACCCCGCAGCAAATTAACCTATTGCACGTGCTGCCCAAGCACGCCGATTTTGAGTCGCATTTTGATCATGCGCTCCTACAACAGACACAAGCTACCCACAGTGACAATAATGCGCCTTAACCCTATTGTCTGCCTACTGGTCGTGCTTAGCCTTTGGCTCCCATTAGGTGCCGAAGCCCAGCAAATTGGTTTGCCCTCTATCACAAGCAACCCAAATCCAGATGGCAGTCAAACCTGGTCACTCTCTATAGAGACACTGGTCCTCTTGACCATGATGTCTTTTTTGCCTGCCATGTTAATGATGATGACAGGCTTTACGCGCATTATTATTGTGTTAGGTTTGCTACGTAATGCGATGGGGACGAATACCTCTCCGCCTAATCCGGTGCTGATTGGGATTGCGTTGTTTTTAACCTTTTACACCATGTCTCCGGTGTTTGAGCAGGTCTACGAACAAGCCTACGAACCGCTGTCTAAAAATGAAATCACCTTTCAAGAGGCCTTGAGCACCGGCGTCGAGCCTTTCAAAACCTTTATGTTGCACCAAACGCGCGAAACGGACTTACGTCTTTTTGCCGATATGGCCAACATAGGTGAAATCCAAAGCCCAGACGAGCTGCCTTTGCGCATCTTAGTCCCCGCTTTTGTGACCAGCGAGCTCAAAACGGCGTTTCAAATCGGGTTTACGATTTTCATTCCCTTTTTGATTATTGACTTGGTGGTCGCCAGCACGATGATGGCCCTAGGGATGATGATGGTGCCTCCCGTGACCATTTCCCTGCCTTTTAAGCTCATGCTATTTGTCTTAGCAGACGGTTGGCATTTGTTGCTTGGTTCTTTAGCCCGTAGCTTTTATCAATAGGTACCGATTATGACGCCTGACACCGTAATGAGTATGACGCACATTGCTTTGCGCGTTGCCTTGTCCATGGCTGGTCCGTTGTTAATCACCGCATTGATCATCGGTTTGGTGGTGAGTATTTTCCAAGCTGCCACCCAGATCAACGAAATGACCCTGTCCTTTATTCCTAAACTATTGGGTGTTGCTGCTGTATTGGTGCTATTGGGACCTTGGCTTATCACCACCATGGTGGACTATATGCGCACTATTTTGACCCAGATCCCCACCTTGGTCATGTAGCAAATCCTACAGTGCACTCATGATCGAATTCACGGCGGATCAGCTTTATCTCTGGATTAATACCTTTATCTGGCCATTTTTCCGTGTGTTGGGCTTATTTGCTACGGCGCCTCTGTTTAGCGAATCCAGTATCACGCCCCAAGCCAAGGTCGGTATTGCTGCCGTCATTTCTCTGGCCATCGCTCCCGCCTTGCCCCCTATGTCAGACCTGCCTACCGGCTCTTGGGCTGCCCTTTGGCTGGCCATTCAACAGGTCTTGATTGGTATTGCGCTGGGCTTTGTGATGCGCATTGTGTTTGCCATCGTATTGGTTGCCGGAGAATTCATTGGCTTTCAGATGGGCTTGTCCTTTGCTGCCTTTTTTGACCCCTCTACAGGCTCTAATACGGCGGTGATTTCACGTTTGTTGAATCTCGTCACCATGTTGGTTTTTTTGGCCGCAAACGGCCATCTGGTGATGCTTAAAGCCTTTTTACATACCTTTGAGACTTTTCCCATACAGCCCGGCAGTTTGCACCCCGATGGGTGGGGTGTGATTCTTGAGTGGAGCAGAGAGATTTTTCTTTCGGGCTTGCTGTTGTCACTGCCCTTGGTCATTGTGTTATTGACCATGAACTTGGCGTTTGGGATTTTGAATAGAACGGCTCAACAACTGACCGTTTTTGCAGTGGGTTTTCCTATTACCCTGACAACGGGGATTATTGTGTTAACCCTGGTCGTGCCACAAATCACCCCGTTTTTAATGCAGCTGTTTGAGGCAGGCTATGAAACCATGGCCCGCCTCATGGAGGCTTTTGCCCATTAGCCCATGGATTGGGTCAGATAAGCGCTGGGGATTTCATCAATGACATCGTCATCGTCTTCTTCGTAGCTATAGCCGCCTTGGCTACCATCTACCCTGAACTGCGCCACAGCCTGATTAAGGTGACCGGCGTGATCTTGTAAAGCTCCTGCTAAGCCGGTTAGCTGCACCACCAATTCGGAGTTTTGCTGTACCACAGCATCCATTTGTGACACGGCCACGTTAACCTGGCTAATACCATCCGCCTGTTCGTCTGATGCACGCGTAATATCGCTCATTAGCAACGAGGCCGAGTTCACTGCGCCCACCACCTCGTCAATCACCTTACCAGCGTCTGTGGCCTGCTGTGCACCCATCTGCACCTGCACAGATGAGCTTTCAATCAGTGTTTTGACCTCGCTAGCGGCTTGAGCACTGCGTTGGGCTAAAGCACGTACCTCTGAAGCCACCACCGCAAAACCTCGACCTTGCTCACCGGCACGTGCTGCCTCTACCGCAGCGTTCAGCGCCAAAATATTGGTCTGGAATGCAATGCTGTCGATCACGTTTACGAATTCAGTAATTTGGGCGGAGCTTTTAGCAATACCTCCCATCGTATCCACCACCGTACGTACTGCCTCGCCGCCTTTTTGGGCAATGTCTGCGGCTTTTTTAGTGACCTTGTCAGCCTCAATCGCATTATCTGTATTTAATCGTACCGTGGTAGCGATCTCGCTCATGGTGGAGGCGGTTTGCTGTAAGGAGGCAGCGCTTTGCTCCATACGAGTGTTGAGTTCGGTGTTACCTGAGAATAACTCTAGCGCGCTGCTATTAATGGTTTCTGCGCTGTTACGTACCTGTTTAACCATTGACTGCAAGCTGCTTTGCATACGTTGTACGGAGTCATAGATAAAGCCAATTTCATTGGTGCCCTCGAATCGAACAGAGCGGCTTAGGTCACCATTAGCGATTAAATCAAAATGCGTGCCCAAATCGCGTAATGGACTGACCACGCATTTGGCAAACAAATAGCGGATCAAGAAGGTGAAGATCAGCCCCATTACAATGCCGGTAATGATAATAATTAACGCTGTCTTGATGCTGCTCTGTGCCTCTTCTAGAAAGCTCTGCATGCGCATTTGCTCGTAGGCATTGAGCTCGTATAGGCTACGCTGGAATTCTTCGGCGCGCTGATTGCCGATGCTTTCGTTAATTTTGTAAAATTCAGAGTAATTTCTATCATCTAAGGTGATGATAAGCTGATGAATCACATCATGAACATAAGGACCGTATTTTTCATTGACGGCCTCGATTAAACGTTTGGCCTGCGGGTCTAAGACCTCGCTCTCGTAAACCGTTTTATAACTGGTTTCAGCCAGATCGATACGGACTTTTACCCCAGCTAACTGCTGTTCTGCGTAACCTAATAGTTCGGTATTACCGCTATAACCTGCCTCACGCATTTGGTGTGCGATCAGCATTAGGCTGGCTCTGGCCTCGGAGGTGGCCGTTGTTAAGTCTGAGATTAAGGTTTGGCGTTGGCCCTGCGCCCCCACCGTTTCGAGCATTTCTCCGTTTTTATTCAAAAAGTAATAAGCAGAACCACCCAGCACAATTACCACCAACAGGAACTGACTCATCACCACTAACAACGTTGTGCTGATACGAATATGATTTAGTATCGTCATGATTCGACTTAACATAGGACTCCTCTACCTTTTTATTTTATCTAATTATTACGTTTACTCACGTTTAGTTAGTCTATTTAACACATAGGAATCACCTACTGTCAATGCAAACAATCGCTAGCTTGCCTATCGTTCTAACTAAAAAAAACCAGCCAAAATCGACTGGTTTTAACAGGCCCCCTCCCTAAGGCTCAAGGCGAGAGCCAGTTTGTTTTTCGGTCTGTATATTATGTTGTTTGGCTATGCGTACTAAGAAGTCATTCACATCGAACTCCATCCAGAGTTCGCGCTGAAAATACACACCGTCAGGAATGAGGCTATTGGTATGCGCCCAGCGTGCCATATAAGAGCCATCAGGCCTGTAGTAACGATTCACGGGATCGGCCTCTAGAAACTCAACGACCTCTGTTAGGGTCGAAACGCCTGGCTGTAAATAACCAACCCCCACGGAACTAAAATTACTGCCGGTGCTATGACAAGCACCGAGCAGCAACAACAATCCTAAGCAAGCGTAGCGGCGTGTACGTCTCATTAAAACTCGACCCAATCGTCTTCCACCGAGGTGTTTTTCTTGCCGCTTAGGTCAGGACGTAATAGTTTGGCGTCTTTGCCTGTACCTGAGCTGGCATTCATGCCCGGGATTTCAGATATTTTTTTTCTGCTAGATGGACTGGTATCCTCGTTCGTCTTTTTGGAATAGTTTGATTTGGGCTGAGGCAAACCAGCAGGCGTTGGCTTTCTATCTGCTGACTTTGCAGAGGTCACACCCAACGTGGGCTTTCTATCCGCTGACTTTGTAAAGGTCGCATCCAAGGCCGGTTTTTTGCCTTTGGCCGTCTGCGCTTTGGACTGATTACCCACCTCTAAGGTTTGTGTATCAGCTGACAAATAACGCGTTAACGTGTGATTGAGATTTTGAACTTGGGAGCTCATCGCCGCCGCAGAGCGCGCGTTTTGTTCTACCATTTGCGCGCTCTCTAAGGTGGATAGGTCCATCTGGCTCACAGCTCGATTTACCTGATCAATACCACTGGCCTGCTCTATCGTCGCAGCACTAATTTCACCCATGATATCGGTGACGCGTTTAACGGAGTCCACGATTTCCTGCATAGTGGCCCCAGCGCGTTCAACCTGACCTGAGCCTTCGCTAACTTTTGCTACGGAGTCTTCGATCAACGCAGTGATTTCACGTGCCGCCTGGGCGCTGCGTTGAGCCAACGCACGCACCTCTGAGGCCACCACTGCAAAGCCGCGACCTTGCTCACCTGCACGTGCTGCCTCTACCGCCGCATTCAGCGCCAAAATGTTCGTTTGGAAAGCAATACTATCGATCACGCCCACAATATCCGCAATTTTGCTGGAACTAGCGGAAATACCTTGCATGGTATTGACCACCTCGTTCACCGCCTCGCCACCGCGTTGCGCTACGGTAGATGCGGTAGCGGCTAATTGATTGGCCTGATGTGCATTGTCCGCGTTTTGACGTACAGTCCCAGCTAGTTGTTCCATGCTGGCCGCTGTTTGTTGTAAAGCAGCAGCCTCTTCTTCGATGCGTGCACTTAAGCTGGTATTGCTATTCGCAATTTTTTCGGAATCCGTACTGATTTTTATAACCCCTTGTCGTACTAAACTAAAAGTACGTCCTAGGCTGTCTTGCATGCGCTGTAAAGCTTCAAAAATCTGGCCTACCTCATCCTGAATTTTGCTCGAGGTGCGCTGTGATAGATCCCCGCTAGCGATAGCATCAAACTGCGAAGGCAAGCGTTTCAAAGGCTGAAACAGACGCGCACTAAAAAACGCATAGGTAATCAGTGTCAAGAACAGTATCAATACCGTACCGCCCACCACCACCATCAATGTACTGGAGTAACGCCCTTCTACCGCCTTAAGCACAGCTCGTGCCGTTGCATCCTGTGTTGTTAGCGTGTTGAGCTCGTTCATCACAGCACTGAAATTCATCACACTAAAGGCTGCAGTAACCACAAAAATCAGCAAAAACAACAATAAGGATACAACAACGTACGTTCTAATTTTTATGTTGCTCAACATAGAGAGATCTCACAAAAGAACCAAATGAAAAACCGGTTAGCCACGAGCATTAATCGCGAATAAGTTTGTGCTTTGAATTTTTTTAAAAGCCAAAGCCGCCGCCTCTAGGGCTGAGGTGCGTAATTCCAACTGAGTTGAAGCACTGTAATAATCCAAGTCCTCTAGGCGAGAGATCTCTGTAGCAAGGTGAAGACCTTGGAGTTTTCCGGAGGATTCGATGGCGTCAATTTCGTTCATACGCGCACCTACCGAAGCCCGAACCGTTAGGATGTTTTCATAGCTCATGTCCAGACGTTGCATGGCGCCGTTTATGACGTTTTGCATTGAGGCCTTAGCCGCTGGATCGCCCTCTACGGGGGTTTTTAGCGCTGCTACTACATCCGCTAAGGTGTTTAACATATTCAGCTCGTCATTCCCTGTCTTGCTTTGGGCATTTTCCAAGAGGAAGCTATCGCCCACCTGAGGTTGACCACTGAACTGCAGGCTAACGCCATTACCTAAATCTACGGTCGTCGCTCCCCCTTTTTCAGCCGGAGCGTAAGGCACGGTAGTGGTGGCTGTGCCATTTGGACCTGTAGTGATAATTTCCAGTTGCCCGTTAGGAGGTATGCTGGCGTCCTCTGTGTAATTGATCTCATAGCTGGCGATCTGAGTGGCTTGGCTAGGATCCGTAATCGTCACACCACCTACAACACCGGTTCCTGTGTTCGCCGCATCACCGGAAGTTAAAAACAGTGCGCTGCCAGGTGTGGGGCGTAACAATAAATCTACACCATGGTTAGCACTAGGAATTTGACGAGTTTGGTCGGCCTGCACAAGGCGTTCTGTTTGATCACCCTTGTACTCGTATCGATCGGTGAGCTCGTTTTTTTGGAAAGGAGCGACGTTACCTTTGGAGCCACTAAAAATATATTGTCCACTGGCATCTTTGGCATTAGCCAAGTTCGCGATAGAGTTGCGCATTTCGTCAAAGACTTCAGCCAACATAAAGCGATCCGCGTCGGATAAGGTACCGTTAGCG
The DNA here is from genome assembly GCA_012839585.1 of Alcaligenaceae bacterium. Classification (GTDB taxonomy): domain Bacteria; phylum Pseudomonadota; class Gammaproteobacteria; order Burkholderiales; family Burkholderiaceae_B; genus Paenalcaligenes. The sequence goes on from DUNB01000109.1 coordinate 8,199, forward strand.
GCCTCTATCAAACGGGTTTTCGCGCCTGAGACCTGTGGAATCATGGACATCAGCACGTTTTCTTCCTCAGGCGCGAAAACCCGTTTGATAGAGGCCGCTAACGGTACCTTATCCGACGCGGATCGCTTTATGTTGGCTGAAGTCTTTGACGAAATGCGC
>DUNB01000009.1 GCA_012839585.1 Alcaligenaceae bacterium
AGATCTCAGACCGGATTGCTGGCCTCAATGCCGGGGCAGATGATTATTTGGTTAAACCTTTTGATCTCTATGAATTATCTGCGCGGTTTAACCAAATAATCATCTGCCCCGGCATTGAGGCCAGCAATCCGGTCTGAGATCTGATCCCGTGCGGTCAGGATAATCACCGGAGTCACATCGCCCCCCATACGTTGCTTTTTCAAAAAATCAATACCGTTCCCATCAGGGAGTGCTAGATCAAGCAATATCAGATCATACGAGGTTGACTGCATATTGAGCTCGGCATGATCCAGTCGCTGCACCCAATCTACGGCGTGGTCATCATCCGCAATTTGTTCACGAACCGCCTGGCCCAAAGCAAGATTGTCTTCGATAAGCAATACACGCATTTTCACTCCCCGATGTAGTCCTTCAAAAACCACAACCTGTGAATAAATTGCGGCTAAGTCTGAAAGGAACCAATTGTTCAGGCTGGCGTCAGGTTGGAGCTTTAAAATCTGGCTTATACCTTAAAGCAAGGAGACTATAGCCATGAAACCCCTTAACCTCGCATGCACCTTATTAACCAGCCTACTCATCAGTGGCCCTGTTTTTGCCGATGATGACTGCACTGAGCCCGTTGCGGATTGGCAACCCCGCGAAATACTACGAGAGCAACTCGAACAGCACGGTTTGACCGTGCAACGTATTAAAGTCGATGACGGCTGTTATGAAGTCAAAGGTGTTGATAACAACGGTAACACATTTAAGGCCAAATATACCCCGGCCTCATTGCAAATCAAAGAGTTGAAAATCAAATTCGATACAGATGGCACGGTTACCGATTATCTGAAACCCGCATCAGGAAAAAATCCCCAAAAATCGGGCAAGCCAGATGAAAAAGCCTCGATTACAACCACCTCGGAGAAGAATGATGAATAAAACTGTACTTTCACTTTGTCTGGCAAGCGTCATCGCTTTGCCTGCAGCGGCTCAGGCAAAGCCACTGACATTGACCACTACACTCAAAAATTACAGTGGCGATGGCGCATATCTAGCCATTTATGTTACTGATGCCCAAGGCCAGTATCAGAAAACCCTCTGGGTAGCAGGCAAGAAAGCCAAGTACTACAAAAACCTGCGCGACTGGGCTCGTGGTAGCGGCATGAAACCAAGTGAATTTGACGGCGTAAGTGGTGCAAGCGTTGGTAGCGGGCAGACCTTGAAGGTTACTGTCGATCTGGCTGATACGTTGATAGACGCTGGCTACGAGATCCGAATCGATACGGCGGTAGAAGACGCGCGTGACAACCCCGCCGAGATACGTACGCCGCTAACAAGCGCTGGATCTGGGAAACCCACAGCTGGACGCGGCTATGTGGAATCGTTCACCTACGACATGTAATCAATCTACAAACACAGGAAAACCACACCATGCTGCGCCAGATTCACTCACTACCAGGCTTAATCGCCGCACTACTACTTGTCGTACTGGCGATTAGCGGCGCGCTCCTTTCGGTCAATCCTGCTATTGAAAGGATGAACACTACAATGCCTGCTGACGGTCAGGTCAGTGTAGCCGTGCTAGCCGAACGGGTAGCACAGCACTTCTCTGGTATTGAGCAAATCCAGCGCACACCGTCCGGTTCGGTCATTGTCTATTACAGCAAGGATGGCCAAACCGGCGCTGAACGTGTTGATCCGCTCAGCGGCCTAAGCATAGGACCGTATGCGCCCTCGACATTCACCCGTTGGGTAAAAAACTTACACCGCTCTTTCCTGAGCGGTACAACGGGCCGAGTCGTGGCCGGCTTGTCCGCTTTGACGATGTTAGTTTTATGTTTTTCAGGAGTGTTATTACTGGTAAAGCGTCAGGGAGGATGGCGGCAACTTGCACGACCATTACGTGGTAGCTTTAACCAGCGTTGGCACGGAGAGTTGGGACGTATCACGATCTTCGGATTGCTCTTGTCCGCGCTGACAGGCCTTTATATGTCGGCAGCAACCTTCGGCCTGATCTCCGATGGCATGCAAGAAGAACCGGCCTTTCCCGCAGAGTTAGTAACAGGTCCGGCCATGCCAGTGGGCACCATGCCCTCTTTGTTAAACACCGATCTAAATGACTTAGTGGAGCTCGTGTATCCGCTTCCGGGAAATTCTGAAGACTTTTACTCTTTACGCACTGCTCAGGGCGATGGCTATATTGATCAGACAACCGGCACGCTCATCTCGTATCAAACTCATAACAACGTTCGCAAAACCTATGAACTCATTTACCAATTACATACCGGCGAAGGTCTATGGTGGCTTGGCCTGATACTAGGTCTATGTGCACTCATGGTTCCGATAATGAGTATTACAGGGACAATAATGTGGTGGCAGCGTCGCCAGTCAATGCCGCGCATTGCAAACAATGACGGAGCACAATCGGCCGATATCGTCATTCTGGTCGGTAGTGAAAACAACAGCACCTGGGGCTTTGCAAAGGCCTTACACGATGGCTTGCATCAAGCAGCCCTACGTGTACACACAGCCCCCATGAACCAGTTGGCAACTGAATACCGAAAGGCGAAACATCTTTTTATCTTAACTGCCACCTATGGTGATGGCGACGCACCGGCGTCAGCCAATCAGTTTCTCGAACGTCTGCCTGCATTTACTGGTCACAATAAGCCGACTTTCGCTGTACTGGGTTTCGGTGATCACCAATTCCCAAAATTCTGCCAATTTGCCAAGGATACTCAAGAGGCCCTGCTCGCCCAAGGATGGGAGCAAAGCATTGACCTCAACACGATAGACCGACAATCAACGCAAGAGTTTCTTCGGTGGGGAAAGAGCGTTGGGCAGCTACTTGATCGCGAATTAACGCTCACATACACCCCAAAGCTTCCAAAAACTCATGTATTAGAGCTAATTAGTCGAGACGACTACGGGATTCAGGTTCAGGCGCCTACTAGCATCTTTCGATTTGGCCCTGTCACCCGAAAAGGCCCCATCGCCCGATTTAAACGACTCATTGGTTTTACTGGCTTGCCTCGTTTCGAGGCAGGTGATCTGGTTGGAATCGTGCCACAGAGCAGCCCGGTACCGCGATTCTATTCCCTGGCAAGCAACTCAAAAGACGGGTTTCTTGAAATCTGTGTGCGCAGCCATCCCAACGGCGTTTGTTCGCAAATGCTTCATAACCTGAAACCAGGGGAACATATTGATGCATTCATTCAACCTAACCCAGAGTTTCGTCCCGCATCGGGAAAGTTGCCCGTCATCCTTATCGGTGCAGGCACAGGTATCGGACCATTGGCCGGATTCATCCGCAACAATACCGGCAAATACCCCATGTATCTGTACTGGGGCGGCCGTGACCCGGCATCGGACTTTCTCTACAAACCCGAACTCGACACCTACTTAGCCGATCACCGACTCACCCAGTTACACGCCGCCTTTTCTCGCGTCAAGGTAGGTGCCCATGTCCAGGATCGCGTCTTGGGCGACGCATCACAAATACGCCAACTAGTAGAAAATGGTGCTCAAATTTTAGTGTGCGGTGGTCGCCCTATGGCCGCTAACATCGTTCAAGCCCTCAATGAGATTCTAGCTCCTGCTGGTCTTGATGTTCATACTCTTAAACTACAAGGACGCTACCGTGAAGACGTTTTCTAACCCACCTGACTCCAACCATGCGTTGCAACGTTATAGCCTGCATGGTGAAACGATGGGCACAACCTACAGCGCCGTCTTCTTTGCTCCGCCTAACATCAATAAAACCGCTCTTCAGACTCACCTATTTGCAGCGGTAGACGCCGTAGATCAACAGATGTCTAACTGGAAGCCCAATTCCGATCTCAGCCGTCTTAATCGCGCGCCTGAAAATCAGTGGGTAACGGTACCTAAAGAAATGTTCGAGGTAATTGAAACGGCCTTACTTATCAGTCAACAATCGCAAGGTGCATTTGATATCGGGGTGGGTAATCTTGTTGAAGCCTGGGGGTTTGGCCCCAGTAAAGGACAGACAAATCAACAGCAGATTCGCACATTAAAAACCCGACCTTACAGACCCGCCACTGAGCTGCTGGAGATCGATCCTGCGCAGCGCCGGGTTCTTAAGCGAGCTGCCATTACACTCGATCTCTCGGGTATCGCTAAAGGCTACGGTGTGGATCAGCTTGCCCTTTGCCTAAATAATTTTGGTATCACCCGTTATTTGGTGGGGATTGACGGTGAGATGCGCGCACGCGGTATCAAGCCCGAAGGCCAACCCTGGACCATTGCCATCGAAAAACCCGTACGTCACCAGCGCGAAGTGATGGGTGTAATGGAACTCACTGACGCCGCCATCGCAACCTCAGGAGTTTATCGCCACTGGGTTGAGCTTAAGGACAAGACCTACCCTCATATCATGAACGGTGCTCGGTGCGAGCCGACATCAAATCGACTTGCCTCGGTCACTGTCGTCGAATCCAGCAGTATGCTAGCTGACGCGTGGGCGACTGCCTTGCTTGTGCTCGGTGAAACCGCAGGAATCGAGCTGGCTCAGTCGCGCGGCATGGATGCCTTGTTTGTACTGTATAATGGCGACGAATTTCAGCAAATCTCCGTTGCTGCAGGTCACATCGAACGCTAAATTCCAAATTACCTTCCTTAAGCAAGCCTCATCCTGAGATCATCAGTCCATGACTTCCTCATCCCCTCGTTTCATCTATCGATTGTTCGGCTGGTCAGGTGCTTACGCGCCTATATTAATGCTGTTTTCCGCCATACTCATTATTGGGGGTGTATCTAGAGCACTACTCGTGGTTTGGCAGTTTGGTAGAGTGGCAGAAACCTCTGTCTGGCCGAGTATTTTTCTTCATGGGCTACGAGTCGACGCGATTGTGGCTGGGTTTGCAGTGGCCCCCCTGGTGTTGCTTTTACCCATTCTAGGGCACCGCTTTAGCTGGAAAATCTGGAAACGTATCACAATCTTATGGGCGTTGTTTACTCTTTTCCTATTTATTTTTATGGAAATAGCAACCCCCACTTTCATCAATGAGTACGATACTCGGCCTAACCGGTTGTTTGTAGAGTACCTGAACCATCCTAAAGAAATCATGAGCATGCTGTGGGAAGGCTATTTGCCTACAGTCATTGCTGGACTCGTTGCGTGTATTGCAATCACCCTTCTTTTTGCTTGGTTACTTCAACCTTGGTCTCAAGAAAATCGCCCAGGACATTATGGTAAAGCTCTTTTAGTCTGGCCCATCGTCGTTTTGGCCGTCTTTATGAGTATTCGCTCTTCCACTGGCCATCGCCCTGCTAACCCGGCCATGTTTGCACTTACCTCCGATGGCTTAGTGAACTCCATGATCATCAATTCGACCTGGTCCGTGGCGTTCTCTATCTATAACTTAAAGCATGAAAACCATGCCAGTGCTAATTATGGGCAGATGGATATGGAAACCATCATGAGTGAGATCAAAAGCGAACCCTGGTTAAACGGTGCAACATTTCCCTCTGAAACCTTTCCCACTCTCCATGCGCAAACCCCGAAAATGCATCGAGCACGTCCTCTTAACTTGGTGATTGTCTTGGAAGAAAGCTTAGGCGCTACGTTTGTAGAGTCACTAGGCGGTATCCCTGTCACTCCACGTTTAGAAGCCTTAAAAGATAAAGGCTGGTGGTTTGAAAACCTCTATGCTACGGGCACACGATCTGTTCGAGGCATCGAGGCGGTGGTATCGGGCTTTCCTCCTTCTCCCGCACGCAGTGTAGTCAAGCTATCGTTGTCTCAACAGGGTTTTTTCACACTTGCTGAGTTATTAAAACGCAAAGATTACGACACCGGATTTATTTATGGTGGCGAGGCGCATTTCGATAATATGCGTAGCTTTTTTACCGGTAATGGTTTCGATACCATCATAGATCAGCATAGCTATGAGTCCCCTGTTTTCACCGGTAGCTGGGGGGTTAGCGATGAGGATTTATTCAATAAAGCCCACGAAGATATTCAAAAACTACATGCTTTAGGAAAACCTTTTTTTCGCCTCGTATTTTCCTCCTCGAACCACTCACCCTTTGAGTACCCAGAGAATCGTATCGAACAATATGATGAGGAAAAAAGAACGGTTAATAATGCGGTTAAATATGCTGACTATGCTTTAGGCGAGTTTATAGAAACCGCGCAAAAAAGCGATTACTGGCAAGACACCCTCTTTTTAATTGTGGCCGACCATGATGCTCGAGTGTGGGGCGATGAGCTAGTGCCTATTAAAAACTTTCAAATCCCGGGATTAATAATAGGTGCAGACACTGAGCGCCGGCGTATTCACTCTGTGGCTAGCCAAATCGACCTAGCTCCCACGTTACTTTCATTGATGGGAATTCAAAGCGAGCACCCAATGATTGGGCGTGATTTTGTCACCTACCCCGATGAGCCCGGTCGCGCCATGATGCAATTTAATGATTACTATGCGTGGATGGATCATGAGCACAACGTCACCATCTTACGTCCTAGCCAGCCTCCGCTTGCCGGTACCTACATTAAAGAAACCGGGCAAACGCAATACCTCACCGAGCCGCCTAGCGCCGACACCATTCAAAAGGCACTGTCACACGCGCTACTACCTTTAACGCTCTATAGAGAGCAATCTTATGGACTGCCCGCTGACTGATACAACACGTTAAACACGGTACCCTGGCTCCCTGACTCCACCACCTCCAGCTCCCAAGCTAATCGCTCACACACCAACCTGACGATTAATAAGCCAAAAGTGGTGCTACTGTCCTCCTGAGACTGGAAAGAAAGTCTTTCAGACTGGCCGTCCACCTTTAGGTGTTGAATAACCTTAGGTGGCAGGCCTGCACCGAAATCACGAATAGAGATACTTTTATCTGTGATCGTGACCTCCACTGCAGAGCGAGTATGGCGGAGCGCATTTTGTAGCAAGTTACGCATCAACATGCGCACTAATACCATATGACTCCTGATCGCAATATTGGAACTCTCATTTTCTATGGTGATGCGGCCCACATGTTCTGGCTGCTCATCTAGCAAATCATCAATGGTGCTTTTTACCACCTCCTCCAACACAATAAAGCTAAGCCCTCCAGTCACTGTTTCACTACGCGCCAGTTCAAGCAGTACTTCGCTATCATCACGCATCGTTTGCCATGCCCTACGAAGACGCTTTAAGGTTTTCTGATCTGCAGCAGATAGACTTTGTCTTTGCTCTAGCACGTTCAAGGCCCCTCCCATTACAGCCAAAGGTGTACGTAGCTCATGACTGGCTAACTTTACAAAGAGCTTCTCTCTTTCTATATGTTGCTCTAGGGCAGACAAAAACCGATTGAACGCCTCTGCTATATCACTAAACTCTTGATCACGGTAATTCGTGTCTATTTGACGCATCGACGAGCCTGGTATGGTGTTCAATACCTCATGAGTTAACTGCCTAAAAGGACGTGCTAAATAACGCGCACCAGCCCTAGCAATAAAATAACCAATCAGAAGCATCAACCCCGCTACCGCAATTAACGTCAGCTGTACAAGCAACTCACGATTTTCCATAATCGTAATATCTTGGGCCAAAAACAACTTGCCTTTGGGCTGTTTAAGTTGTTCTCCATAGACCAACAACGTCGTCTTTCCTACCTCGATTTCCTCTGTAAAAGGCAAATCACGATGCTTAAAATGCGTCGCTAAAGAGCTCTCATCTTCGCCATCTGGTAAAAAGATGGCTTCTAGCCGCGCTGTTTTTATGGGCTGAAATGTCTCTTTTCGCAATTGCTCGGTAAAGAACTGCGCATCTGCTTTTAACTCAAGATGCAAAATCGTATCTTCGACGTCCTCAACAAACCGTTCGACGATCAACAGAGAAACGGCAGTACTAATGGCGATAAAAAAGAACAAGGTTCGAGTTAAACGCGTAATTAACGATGATTTCATTAACTGTCCACATCCTCTTCGTGCAGCGGAGAAAGCCTGTATCCCCTGCCGTGTACGGTTTTAACCAAACCCTGTCCAAACGTAGCCTGTAGCGTCTTTCGAAGTGTATAGATGTGAGTACGAAGATGACTTCCTTCGCTATCTAAATGACGCGTGCCTGACAACGCCTCATGCAATGCCTCATGACTAATAAAATTAGGATAGGCGCGCATTAATAACTCGAATAAACGTGCAGGCGTCCCCGTTAGCACTGTTTTCATGTCGTCAATCTGCACCTCTAACGTGCCAGGGTTAAACCGTATCGTATCGGCAATTAATACAGACCTTTGTGGTGAGTGTCTTCTGTGCAACGCCTCAATTCGCAACTGCAGCTCGCGTAATTCGAAGGGCTTCACAAGGTAATCATCTGCTCCAAACTCAAAGCCTTTTTCTTTATCCTTCAGCCCACTTAATGCTGTCATCAAAATAATGGGCGTCTCGCATTGCAGATCCTGGCGTATGCGCTTACAAATATCAAAGCCATTGACCCCAGGCAACATGAGATCGAGCACAATCACATCGTAGTGCTGAGTCGCCAACAAATGTAAGGCCGTTAAACCATCTGCGGCAAAATCCAGACTGTAGTGCTCTTCGCCAAGGAACTCAAATAGGTTTTCGGCTAAATCCACTTGGTCTTCGATAATCAATAATCTTAAAACCGGTCTATTCGCTATCATTTTCATAAGCCTCAGTTACCAACAGTTTATAGCGCTTGTTTTCCATGACCGTACGAAAAACAAAAGGTATATTTGCTAAAATGGATTCCGATTCATTTTTAGAAACAGCTACATATATCTGTTGAAATTCATTTTTCTTACTTAATGCTATCAACTCTTGTTCTGTTAATTTTATCGCCTTGCCTTGTGAATAAAACCGAGCTGAAAAAGGCAGAGTATGTAAATAGACTAACGGGCTATCTTTTTCTTTATGATTTAAAAAATAAGAATTAACTAGCTCTTTCTCTGTCTTCAAAGGGATAGATCCCATTGCCACAAGAATAACAACCACTGTTAATGAAACAGGAGTCAAGGCTACCGTTAGCCGTCTCATTCTAACCAGTACAGAAGAATCACCTTGAGTCACCCAGTGGCCAATAAGCAAAGCACTAAAGGGTAATGAAGGTAAGATATAAGTCCAAAGTATATTGCTGGCAAACGTAAAAAAGAGCATCGGTGTGAGAGCACTAAGCAGCAAAAACCAAGCATCATGCGATAACAACACTTTTTGCTTTCGCCTAACACTGCCATCCCGCAACCAGTTAACCAATAAGCCCAGCAATAAAAACACACCCCATGGAAAAGAGGCCTGTAACCAATAAACCCAAATCATTCCAAGGGGCTGCTTATGGGCGCTGCCATATAAATCTCCACCCCATCCTGGATTTAAAAACCGAAGTAGGTGCTCCCCTACGATAAAATAATTTAAAAAACCTGGTGTTTTTAACTCGGCAAGTACATACCAAGGACAAACCAATAAAAGCGTTAATGCAATTCCCCGCCACCAAGGCAATCTGCCCAAACAACTAAACCCTTGTCTAGTTATAACTAACCATAAAAAAATGGGCATCCCTACAAGCACTAAGGTCAATGCCCCTTTAGCTAAAAGCCCGATGACAATTCCTACAAAAAACCCCCAACGCCAGTAGTCACTGTGTCCCAGTCTAACTAAATAGAAGCTGACCAAGGATAACGTGGTGCCCAGTGCCAAGAACGTATCGGTCATGACCGCGCCCGCACTGATGTAGGTCAGAAGCATCGTTGCAAAGATCAGGCTACTCCATTGCGCTGCCTTTGCTCCAAAAAGCGCCGTCGCTAACCGCCAGACCAGCCCAATGATGCCAAAAGTGACTACCCAAGCCGGTAAGCGTAGAGAAAACTCGGAAAGACCAAATAACTTAATTGCAGCGGCCTGAGCCCAGAATGACAACGGCGGTTTGCCCCAAAAGGGAACGCCAGGCTCAAACCAAGGGGTAATCCAATCACCCGTCTCTGCCATCAATCGAGCCGTTTCTGCATAACGAGGTTCTGTTGTATCAGCAAGAGGAAAAAGCATCATGCCAACGAAACGACTCATCATAATGAGTAATAGCGCTACCAACCAATAGTTAGACCGTCTTAACATAAGAGCTCTCTACTAGTTCATAATTGATTTCTTGCTCTACTTTTTTTAAATTCTCTACGATCTCTTCAATCACATAAATCGGTCTTTGCTTTGCTTCCATATAGGTTTTTCCTACATACTCACCCAAGATACCAACACTTAATAATTGAACGCCGCCCAAAAAACTAACCATGGCGATAAGCGAAGGATAACCACTCGTGACCTCACCCAACAAAAGGGTTTTGATAACAATCCACAACCCAAAAATCACCCCTAGACTAGCTGCCAACAACCCCATGCCTATCGCCCAACGCAGTGGAGAAATCGAAAAAGACGTTAACCCCTCCAATGCCAAACCAATCAAAGCAGGATAATCCCATTTCGTCTCTCCCGCGGCTCGGGGAGCTCGGTCATATCTGATGATCGCGGTCGACATCCCCACCCAGGCAAACAATCCTTTCATATATCGATTACGTTCTTTTAGTGTTAACAAAGCATCTACCGCTTTGCGACTCATTAAACGAAAATCCCCTGTATCGACGGGAATATCCGTTTGGCTCGTTAGATTCAGTAAACGATAATAAATATGAGCACTCCAGCGCTTTAAGCAGCTTTCGCCGGCCCGAGAGCGACGCTGCATCAGCACCACCTCCACGCCTGACTGCCAACTCTCAATCATCGCTGGAATATACTCCGGGGGATCTTGTAAATCCGCATCTAAAACAATGATGGCTTTCCCTCTGGTTTGCTCAAGCCCCGCTGTCACCGCTGCCTCTTTTCCAAAATTTCGACTCAATCTAACGAGTCGAATCCTTTTTTCGTTGGCGATAACCTCTTGGATATATTGGCTACTCCCATCCTTACTACCATCATCGACGAACACGATCTCCCAACGTAATGAAAGCTGTTTTAATACGGACAGCACTCGCTCAAAGAACAAAGGGAGCATCATACGCTCATTAAATACAGGCACCACTAAGGAAACAACGACGTCTTCAAAAGCAGCTCTAGAAGGTTCAATAGGCTTTTTCATAAAACACCACTCTCTTATAAATAATGTAGTTCACCCCTGCTACCAGCCCTGTCGTAATGATCTGAGACAATAAGACTGAAAGGTTAAGCAGGTTATAAAATAAGAAGAAAAAAGC
>DUNB01000110.1 GCA_012839585.1 Alcaligenaceae bacterium
CGCAGGATTTTTACCGGCCTGTACATCGCGCTCAAAATTAGGAGCTCCTAATTTTGAGCGCGATGTACAGGCCGGTAAAAATCCTGCGCTGCAGCTCAACGTGGATGCCACGCGTCAAAGCCAGGCTTTAGTGGGATCGTCTTATATTCAGAGTATTCTGGGCTCAGAGGTGTTGCTATTTATTAACCCTAGCAGTGAAGGCAAGCTGGATTCACCCATCCAATTAGTTCAAAGGGTGTTGTTTAACCCCAACCTTTATGCCTCTTGGTTTGGTGGTATTACGGGCATGATTAATAACATTACGTTGCTCTCCATCATCCTAACAGGGGCGGCATTGATTCGAGAGCGCGAGCACGGCACTATCGAACATTTGCTGGTCATGCCAGTGACTCCTTTGGAAATTATGCTGTCAAAAGTATGGTCTATGGGTATAGTAGTATTGTGCGCTGCAATATTTGCCCTACATGTGATGATTAAAGGCGTGATAGGGGTAGATGTGACTGGCTCGACGTGGTTGTTTGCTTTAGGCACCATTGTGTATTTGTTTGCTACGACTTCCATTGGTATTTATATGGGAACCTTAGCAAGAACGATGCCGCAATTTGGTTTAATGGCAATTTTATTATTATTGCCATTACAGATTTTGTCTGGGGCAATGACACCACGCGAAAGTATGCCAGAGGCAGTGCAATGGATTATGTCGGGAACCCCGACTTTGCATTTTGTTTCCTACGCGCAAGCTGTTTTATTGCGCGGGGCGAATATTACCATGGTGTGGTCTTCATTTTTAATGATGTTATTAATCGGAATCGTGTTTTTTGCTTTAGCACACCGCCGATTACGACGAACTATGGGCTCTATGGGTTAAACAACTTGCAACTACAAGGAGCAATGTGATGTTTAGCAATTTAGGACAGCAGGCGTTGGAATATATACGCGATGCGCAGCAACGATCCGTTCTCTATTGGGATGTGATGCGTCAAAGTGGCGATCAGTATGTAGAACATGTCAGCCAGGGCAAACCACCGGTATTGGTGTTTGATCATGAGCTGATTGTAGATGGTAGAGAGTTAGAAGACCCGGTGAACTATGGTTTGCTGCGCATCATTCCACCTGCTGATATGCCCACCGATCCGGACGCACGTCCTTTTGTGATTATTGACCCTCGCGCTGGACATGGTCCGGGCGTGGCGGGTTCTAAAATTCACTCCGAGGTCGGAGTGGCCCTGGCTGCTGGGCACCCTTGTTATTTTGTGACTTTTGGTCCAGACCCAGAACCTAATCAAAGTATCTACTGCATTTTAAAAGCAGAAAAACACTTCTTAGAGGTGGTGTTACAGCGGCATGACCCAGCCCAAGTTGGCAGGCCTTTTCTGATTGGTAACTGCCAAGGCGGTTGGGCGCTGATGATGTTAGCTAGCATCGCGCCTAAATTGGTTGGACCTATGATGTTGGCAGGAGCACCGTTAGCATACTGGTCTGGGAAATCGGGGCAGAACCCCATGCGCTACAGCGGCGGCATGTTGGGCGGTTCGTGGACGAGTTCGTTTGCCAGTGATTTACGAGGTGGCCTCTTTGATGGTGCACATCTGGTAGAGAACTTTGAACAACTGGATCCGGCCAATACCTTTTGGAAAAAACCGTATAACCTGTATGCGAACATTGACACAGAGGTAGAGCGCTATTTAGGTTTTGATCGTTGGTGGGCGGGGCATTTTATGATGACGCGCCAAGAGATCGACTGGATCGTGCAGAACCTATTTATCGGCAATCGCTTGTCGCGCGCCGAGCTGCCCGATCCTTTATCCGGTGGCAATATTAATCTGCGCAATATACGTAGTCCCATCTTGGTCTTTGCTTCTCAGGCTGACAATATTACGCCACCGCCTCAGGCGTTAAACTGGATTTTAGATTTATATGCCAGCGACGAAGATCTGCGGGCTCATGAACAGGTGATTGTGTATAGCTTGCACGAAACCACCGGTCATTTGGGCATTTTTGTGTCTTCGGGGGTAGCAAACCGAGAGCACGAGGCTTTAGTGGGTGCGCTGGACTTGGTCGAGTTGCTGCCACCTGGTTTGTACGAAGCCAAAATCGAAGACTTACACCCTGACACACCGCATCAGCAATGGGTTAAAGGTCGTCATGTGGTGAGCTTCGAACCCAGAACCTTAGGTGATTTACACGTTTTGGATGATGGTCGTGCCGAAGAAGCCGATTTTGAGGTCGTCGATCGTATTTCCCAAAGTAATCAGCATCTCTATGATTTAACGCTCTCACCTTTGGTACGTAGTTTAGCTAACCCTTGGACGACTCAAGTGAGCCATGCGCTCAGTGGCGGTCGCTTAGGGCGTTATATGTGGTCCAGTTTAAACCCCGTGGCGCTCTCTTTTCAGCAGGCCGCGCAGTCCGTTAAAGCACATCGTCAACCCGTGGCAGAGGACAATGTGTTTCTGGCGACGGAGCGCGTCTTTAGCGATCACATGGAGCGTAGTTTAGATGTGTGGCGCGATATGCGTGATCGCAGTATAGAAACCTTGTTTCATAGCGTGTATGGCTCGCCTTGGTTACGCGCCTGGGTAGGCTTAGGCGAACCCCGCGCGAATCGACATGGGTTGTTAAACAGCGACTTGTCCTTGCACGAGGAGTTGCACGATTTACGTATGCAGCTAAGCAAAGCACAAGTGAATGAGGGCGGTCCCGCCGAGGCTTTTGCACGTATTTTGATTTATATGGCTGGCGAAGATACTTTTGTGGATGAGCGTGCTTTTAACTTGTTAGAAAGCTTAGCCAAGGATCATATCAACGACTATCAACTACCTAGCTTGGACCGTATCAAACAAGAGCTACGTAAACAATGGCGTATTGTGCATATGCACCCCGAAGCAGCTATAGCGGCTTTGCCTAAGCTGGTTCCCAGCGATAGACAGCGTGCCAAAATTTGGAGAGCAGTAGCCGAAATTGCACAGCTTAAAGACATTTTGAATGTGGATGAGCAGACTCAGGCGCGCTTTGCAGAAGTGGCTCGTGCGTTAGAGTTATGCAGCGACTGGCAGGCACCTGCAGAGGTAATGGCCAAATTGGATCAGCAAAAAGCACAAGCCGAGGCCGAACATAAAGCACAGATTGAGCGCGACTTACAAGCCAAGGCTGAAGCAGAAAAATCAAAAGTTTTAGCTGCGGCTAAAAAAGTGGCAGACCAAGAACTTGCGCAGCAAGCAGAGCGTATGGCTGTGGCCGAGACTCAGGCCAAAGAGCAGATGCGAAAAGCCTCAGCAGAACTCGAGGCGGCTAAAAAAGAGGTGGCTGAGGCTAAAGCGGAATTAACACGTCAAAAAGCCTTACGCGCTGAGCTTGAAAAACAGCTGGCAGCCAAAGCTAAGACGGAAACGCAGGCGAAGTCGGTGACAGAAGCCCAAGCCTCTGTAGCGGTAACTCCAGCTGCGGCCAAGAACGCCGTGACAGCGAAGAAGGCCACTGCTAAAAAAGTCACTGCTAAAAAATCAGGTTCTGCCTCTAAGGTCAGCAAAAAAGCTGCGGCCAAACAAGCCGCTAAAACAGCTCAAGCTGAGAGCAAACAAGCCCGTTTATCTTTGGACGATGACAGCACCCAACCGGATGCTGCATCACCTAAAGAAAACAATAAAAAGTAATCGATCGATTACATTTTAGGGGCGGGCTAAAGTCGGACTGTAAGATTGCAGTCCGGCTTTTTTTGCCCAATCCGCTAGGGGTAAGGCGGGTTGTTGTTGGTAAATGCGCCGGAAGAAAATGTTCAAGGATCGCCAGTCAAGCTGTTGTGACCAACGATAGGGCAGCAGCGTGTCCCAGTGGGCGGCAGGGTTTTTTTCTGCTACCACAAATCTAAAGTGCTGCAGCCCCATCGCGGCGCCTAGGCGAATGTCGGTCATGATGAGCAAGTCATCCTGCTCATCAAAACGTACCCAGTCACCGGTGAACCAACGTAGGCGATCGATTTGCTCTGAGGGCGGCACGGCTTGGAGCAGATAATGATTATGATCCAAACAGTGATATTCGCTGGGTTGCTGATCAAGCAAGCCCACGATCATTTCACAATGCTGATCTTGATCCCGCGTCACCACACGCCACAGCAGCGTATTAAAAGGGCTAGGCGTGCTAAAGACCTCTGCAGTAGGGGCACCGTGTTGTGCCAGTTGTTGCAAGGCTTTGTGCTCTGCCCAATGTTTAGCGCCTACCGACCAACCCAAATAAAGCGTACTGAGAATCAGTCCCCAGTGCAGACTTTTGCTCGTGCGTGGCCCGACGCCGGCGAATAAAGCCGCAAAAGCGCCAATCGTTAAAGGCAGAGTGTAAATGGGATCAATAATAAAAATACTGGCCCAAGCAGTAGGGGTGGGGGTTAAGGGCCACCAGAGCTGCGTACCAAAGCTAGTGAAGGCATCAAGTAGTGGGTGCGTGACTAACGTTAACCACAGCGTTAAAAAGAGCCAACCGGCCCCGTATCGCTTGTCTGGTTTTATAGCGCGCCAACAAGCCGTTAAAAAGAGAGCAAAAGCGGTGAGCACAAATAGAGAATGGCTAAAGCCTCTATGGTGCGTCATTGAGCTAATGGGGTCCGCATAGCGAATGAGCACATCTAGATCGGGCAGGGTGGCTAAGACGGCCCCGGCGACCACTGCTTTGCGTCCATGATGACGGCCTAGCATCGCACCGCCGATGCTGGCACCCAGTACTGCTTGCGTTAACGAGTCCATGATACAACCGATAAAAAGCGACAAAAAAGCAACGAGAAATTTGCCTAAGCATAGTCTTTTTTGGGCAAACTTGCGTGAACGCAAAGCTTTATGATCACAAAATGAGTATTTTTAACTGCTAAGCGTTAAGATAAAGGGTTTATTGTTTATCTTGCTGTTCATAGCAAACCACCGAAAAAGAGAATCATGGCTAAATACTTAGTTGCCGCCCTCTACCACTTTGTAGAGCTGGACGATTACGAATCCTTACAACAACCTTTGATTGATTTCTGCGAGCAGCGCGACATCATTGGTACATTGCTTTTGGCGCGCGAAGGTATTAACGGTACGATTGCAGGTCCAGAGCAAGGTGTGCGCGAGGTCTTGGACTATCTGCGTTCTGATTCACGCATGACGGCTTTGGAGCACAAAGAAGCGTGGGCAGATGTGATGCCTTTTTATCGCCTAAAAATTAAATTAAAAAAAGAAATTGTGACCCTAGGCGTCCCCGAGTTGAAAACAGCAGAGATGGTAGGGCAGTACGTGCCACCACAAGAATGGAACGACTTGATCACCCAGCCTGATGTGGTGCTAATCGATACGCGTAATGACTACGAGGTAGGCATAGGTACTTTCAAAAACGCGATCAACCCTAAAACGGACAGTTTCTCCCAGTTCCCCGAGTGGGTGGCAGAACAAAAAAAACCGGGTGGGGTGTTGCATGGTAAACCACGTGTGGCCATGTTCTGCACGGGTGGGATTCGCTGTGAAAAATCCACGGCTTATATGCGCTCCCAAGGCTTCGATGAGGTCTATCATTTACAGGGCGGTATTCTTAAATACCTAGAGGAAATCCCTGAAAACCAAAGTACCTGGGTCGGTGAGTGCTTTGTGTTTGATGAGCGTGTGTCGGTAGGGCATGGGTTAAAGCGTGGTGATTACAGTTTTTGCCGTGCTTGCCGTATGCCTGTTAGTGCCGCCGAGCGTGAGATGCCTCAATTCGAAGAGGGCGTCAGCTGTCCGTATTGCCATGGCACCTTGGATGAGGCCAAGATTGAGCGTTTGCGCGAGCGTCAAAAACAAATGGAGTTGGCCAAAGAGCGTCAACAACGTCATGTGGGCGCACCGATGGAGATCCTAAAACAGCAAAAACGTCAGCGTTTAGCTGAGCTAGCTGAAAAATCGCGCTTGGCTCAAGAGCAAGCAGAAAAGGCAGAGCAATCCAAGCCAGAGCAAAAAGATCAGCCCATGGCGTGCTAAGCTAACCTAATATCGTGTGTTTTTAGGCGCTTCGGCGCCTTTTTTTTGTTTGCGTTATCATATTCCTATGACTACTACGCACTTACCTTTGCTTTATTCCTTTAGACGTTGCCCCTATGCGATGCGGGCGCGCTTGGCGTTAGCGGCCTCGGGATTAACGGTGCAACTCCGAGAAATCGTATTGCGCAATAAGCCCGATCACATGCTGCAGATCTCGCCCAAAGGCACCGTTCCTGTACTCTTGTTGCCGGATCAAACCGTGATCGAAGAAAGCCTAGATATTATGTATTGGGCGTTGGAGCAAGCCGATCCGCAACAACTATTCCCTCGTGACGAGGCACAGCAAGCCACCATGCGTGAGCTGATTGCGGCGAACGATGGTCCTTTTAAACGTGGTTTGGATCGTTATAAATACCCACCGCGTTATACCGAGGAGCACGGTGAGTTAAGTCCTGAACAATTTGCGGCGCATCATAGAGACGCTGCGGCACAGGTTTTAGTCCAGCTAGAACAACGCTTAGCAGAACAGCCTTATTTGTTGGGCGATCAGATCACGATGGCTGATTTAGCCATTGCTCCGTTTGTACGACAATATGCGCATACGGATTTAACGTGGTTCAAGGCTCAGCCTTGGCCGCATTTGTTGGCGTGGTTGCAGCAGTTTTTAGACTCCACGCGTTTTGCGCAAATCATGCATAAATATACGCCGTGGCAGCCCGAGGATGAGGTGGTTTTATTTCCACCTAAAAGCTCGGATTAGTGCGGAATTCTGGAATAAGTCAGACCTTTTGTTTACTGTCGATCTGGTCGGACGGACTGTAGCAAGCAGACCAAACTCTTAGCGTGGATTGTAGAGTTAGATTTCTGCTCAATTAAGACGATCAGCGCCTAGTCGAATAGTTATTTTGCACTGAGCATAAAAAAACCGACGGTGGTTAGGCCGTCGGTGTTTTCTATACGGTAGCTGAATTACTCGTTCATACCGGGTGTTACGCAGTTAAAGCCGGAGTCCACATGGGTGATCTCACCGGTAATGCCTGCGGCCAAATCAGACAACATAAAAGCCGCCACATTACCCACGTCCTCGATGGTGACGTTGCGACGTAAGGGCGCATTTTGCTCTACAAAACGCAAAATCTGACCAAAGTCTTTAATACCGCTGGCCGCTAGGGTTTTGATCGGACCGGCAGAAATGCCGTTGGCACGAATGCCTTTAGGACCGATTGAAGCCGCCAAATAGCGTACTGAAGCCTCTAGTGCAGCTTTGGCCACACCCATGGTGTTGTAGTTAGGTACGGCTTTTTCAGCACCTAAATAAGTCAGGGTGAGCACGGAACTATTACGGCCTTCGAGCAAAGGCAGCGCCTCTTTGACCAAAGCAGGGAAGCTGTAGGCAGAGATATCGTGTGCGGTGGCAAAAGCCTCGCGAGATAGGCCATCTAAAAAGTCACCGGCAATGGCTTCACGTGGTGCAAAACCAATGGCGTGAACCAAGCCATCTAGGCTATCCCAGTGTGTTTTTAGCGTATTGATTGCATCGGTGATTTGCTGATCGTCTGCGACATCTAGCGGGATCACAATGTTCGAGCCCAATTCGGCGGCATAGCCTTCGACGCGCTCTTTGAAGCGATCACCCATATAGGTGAGTGCGATTTCAGCGCCTTGTTTTCTACAGGCGTGAGCAATCCCATATGCAATAGAGCGATTCGAAATAACGCCAGTAATTAAAATGCGTTTGCCGCTAAGAAAAGCCATGCTATGTTTTCCTTTGTATGAATCAAATCGAGGTTAGCCGCGCGTGGGACCGGGAATGCGTAGACGCGCCCCAGGGGCCAAATTGGTCGATTTTAGTTTATTTAGCTGTTGTAGTGTGGATACCGTCGTATTGTAACGGCGAGCAATGCTGTAGAGCGTATCACCTTTGGTGACGGTATGGGTGCGGGTAGCAGCCGTGTTGGCTTGGGTGCGCACACGCGCTTGGACGGTAGGCGTGATGGCGGCTTGGGTGGGCAGCGTAGAAGGCTGACCCAAGGAGGCCAGTTGAATGCCTAGTGGGTCTGCACTCAGGTTATCCGTGGTGTTGAGGGCGGGGACGAGGATAGTTTGGGCTGAAGCGACTTTGTGCTGTTTAGAGCCGATGCCATTAATGGCGCGTAGTTGGCTTAACTCCATCCCGTAGCGTTTAGCAATTTCTGCGTAGGACTCGCCGTTACGAGGAGTATAGGTGTCCCAGTGACTAAGACGTCCTTTGTAGCTTTTGATATTGGTTTGAAAGATGTCGGCCTTGTCTTTGGGTAAGAGCAAGGTGGCATTATGTGCTGGGATGGTCACGCGGTTGTAGGCCGGGTTTAAAAACTTAAAGTCATCCAAGGACATTTCTGCTAATTCGGCCGCCACCTCTATATCGATGTGGTTATTAGGCTTAACGGTAGTGAAGTAGGGCTCGTTTTGTACGCGAGGTAGTTCAATGCCGTATTTTTGCGGATTGGTGATGATGTTCTTGATGGCTTGTAGCTTGGGCACGTAGTTGCGGGTTTCTTCCGGCATGCGCAAGGATAAATAATCGATACCCTGTCCTTCTTTTTCATTGCGCTCTATGGCGCGGCGCACGGAGCCTTGGCCCCAATTATACGAAGCCAACGCCAAATACCAGTCGCCTTGGAAATCGTATAAATACTCTAAATAATCGAGTGCTGCTTGAGTGGATGCAATGGGATCGCGTCGCTGATCTAACCACCAGTCCTGTTGCAAATTAAAATCTTTACCGGTGCTGGGAATAAATTGCCATAGTCCTGAGGCATGGGCTTTGGAGTAGGCAGCCGGGTTATAGGCACTTTCTACAAAAGGCAGTAAGGCTAGCTCGGTGGGCATGCCACGACGTTCTAATTCGTCAACAATATGATAGAGGTATTTGCTGGCTCGTTCGCTCATTACAGAGACGGAACGGGCGTTTTTAGCGTAGTAATCGGTCCAAAAGTTGACCAGGTCTGTGTTGAGGTTGGGGATAGCGTAACCGCGGCGGATTCGATCCCACATGTCTTTGGGTGGGTGGGTCAGATCTATGGTTCTAGAGGTGTCGGCGGCGATTTGTGGGCCTTTACTGGCGTCTTGCTGGTGCTGTACAGCACAGCCGGCAAGCGTTATCAGTAGGCCGGTTAAGAGTAGGCGTAAAATTTTCATGGTGTTAGGCGTTGTTCTTCCATTCGCGTAGTTGCGCAAAAACATCGATGCGATTGTGGGCTTTGCGTCCGCTTTGTTTGGCAGCGTTCAATTGTACAGTGGGGATATGGGTACGCAAGAAGGGATTGATTTGAAGTTCGCGGGCTAAGGTGGAGGGCAGAGTGGGGGTGTTTGTGGCACGTAGATCGCCAGCCTGTTGGTAGTAATCATGCAGCTGGGGGTTGTCAGGTTCTACGTCTAGGGCCCAGACTAAATTAGACAGGGTGTATTCATGCGCTGCACACACTAAGGTGTTAGCAGGAAGTGCGCTTAGCTTTTCTAAGGATTCCAGCATTTGCGCCGGGGTACCTTCGAATAAGCGACCGCATCCACCAGAAAACAAGGTGTCGCCACAAAATAGAATGGGTGCTTCGGGGCTATTGTGGCCAAAATAAGCAATATGGCCGGCTGTGTGCCCTGGAATATCTAAAACCTGTAGTCGAATAGCTAAACGATCTAAGTCGACCTCATCCCCTTCGGCTAAGGCATGTTGACGATGAGGAATGGATTCTTGGGCGGGGCCATACACCACAGCCTGCGGAAAGGCGGCGACTAGGTCAGCAATTCCGCCCACATGATCATGGTGGTGGTGCGTAATGAGAATGGCACAAAGATCCAAATTTAGCTTTTTTAGGGTTTGTAATACTGGATTGGCATCACCTGGGTCAACCACCGCTGCAGATTGACCGTTATGGAGTAGCCAAATGTAGTTATCATTAAACGCAGGAATAGCGTGCAGTTGTAAGGCGGTAGCGCTACCTGTAAGTTGATTTTTCATAGCACCTAAGGAGAGGTCATAGTGGTTGAGCATGAGGAGACGGCACGAGTTAAGCAGTGGCTGAACTCGGAATTAGGTCGTTATGCCCGTAGCTGGGAAGCGACCCAAATGAACCATTTACTAAGCAATGTCTTTGGCTATCATGCCATACAAATAGGCATGCCGCATTGGGACTTGTTACGCGAAAACCGTATCTCCCACAAATGGTATACCCATTCTAAAATAGAGGCGACTGCGGCAGGAGGCGCTCTGGTGGTTTGCGAGGCAGAGCAGTTGCCTTTTGCTAGCGAGAGTATAGACCTATTAGTTTTACCTCATGTGCTAGAAACTTCAAGTGATCCACATCAAGTGTTGCGTGAAGTACAACGGGTTTTAGTACCAGAGGGCAAAGTACTTATCAGTGGATTTAACCCTTGGAGCCTATGGGGCGCACGCGAACGAATGCCTGGTTTAGAGCGCCTATTACCAGTAGAACCTCATCAACAATTATCACCGTGGCGTGTGGCTGATTGGTTGGAACTCCTGTCTTTTGAGCTAAACAACGAGGAGTTCGGCTGTTATAGTCCGCTTTTTTTACAAAAAAAATGGTTAGATCGATGGACTATGATGGACCGCTGGGGGCCCAAATGGTGGCCGATCATCGGGGCGGTTTATGTATTAAAAGCCACGAAGCGCGTGAATAGCATTACGATGGTAGGTTTAGACTGGTCTAAAAAAACACCTGCTCGGGCCCAGCCCTCTGTGGCGACCGGGCGTAACATGAAAAATAAGCAATCAATTAAAAAATGAAAGACGTTTCGATTTGGACGGATGGGGCCTGTAAAGGAAATCCCGGTTTAGGTGGTTGGGGAGCTTTGCTCATCTATGGCAAACATCGAAAAGAACTCTATGGGGGCGAAGCCGACACCACTAATAATCGTATGGAAATCCTGGCAGTGATCCAAGCGCTGGAAATCCTCAAAGAGCGTTGCCGGGTGCATTTATATACCGATTCTCAGTATGTGCAAAAAGGCATGACGGAATGGATTAGCGGTTGGAAGCAACGGGGCTGGCGTACGGCAGCCAAAAAACCGGTGAAAAATGCAGATTTATGGCAGCGCTTAGATGAGCTTTGCCATCAACACGAACTGCATTGGCATTGGGTTAAAGGGCATGCGGGTGATGCCGGTAATGAACGGGCCGATGAATTGGCCAATTTGGGTGTAGAACTATTACAAGCATAGCGAGCGGATACAGTATGAAAAAATGGGTAGGTGGGTCACTGATTGTTCTTTCGATGGGTGTGGCGCTTTTGTACTGGGGAGCCCGCGAGCTGGTGTACGAGGTGATTGGTCACCAGCCTGTTACGGCCAGCGATAAACCCGCAGAGCCTGCTAAAAAAGCGGGGGTGTTGGTGGATGTGGCGTTAGCTAAAGAACAACGCTTGGCACAGCAGGTAACCGCAGTGGGTTCCTTGTTAGCCCAAAATGCCACCACCATTCGAGCAGAAAGCAGTGGTCGCATTGCGCAGATCTTATTCGAAGAGGGCAAGGCGGTGACGGCCGGGGCTTTATTGCTGCAGTTAGATACCGACCTCTTAAAAGCAGAGCTACAACAAGCCCAAGCCCAATTAAATCTGGCCAATAGCCGAGCTCATCGGGCACAGCAGTTGCGTCAACAGGGCTTTATTAGTCGTCAGGCACAGGACGAGTCCAGCAGCGAGCGCGCTGTTGCGCAGGCGCAGGTCAATATTATCAAAACCAAAATCGACAAAAGTGAAATCAGAGCCCCCTTTGATGGTGTGTTGGGCTTACGTCATGTGTCGGTGGGTGATTATGTGAGTCAAGGCGCTGAGATTGTGAGCCTAGCCTCTTTAGATAAGCTACAAGTGGATTTCAGGGTGCCGGAACGCTATTTGAATCAGTTGCAGGTGGGTTCGCCCATTCATTTGCAATTAGATTCGCAGCCAGACCAGACCTTTCAGGGACAGGTGAACGCCATCAGCCCGGTAGTGGATGAGCAGGGCCGAGCTGTGCTGCTCCGTGCCCACGTGCCTAATCCAGAGGGGCAACTACGCCCCGGATTGTTTGCTCGTGTGGTGTTGGATTTGGCGCAGCTTGACGCAGTGATGGTGCCAGAAACCGCCTTAGCGCCTGCGGGACAGTCTCAGTATGTATATAGAGTGGCCGAGGGCGATGTAGCACAGCGCGTAGAGGTACAGGTGGGTATTCGACGCGATGGCTGGGTTCAGGTCTCTGGCGTACAAGCAGGGGATCAGGTGCTGACTACTGGTCTGCAAAAAATCAAAGAGGGTACTGCTCTGCAGATAAGGTCTGACACCCAGAGCCCCACCCCTACAGCACAAGAGGGCTAGCATGAAAATCGCTGATTTTTGTATACGCCGTCCTGTGTTTGCGACAGTGATGAGCTTAATGATTGTGCTCATCGGCCTGATTTCTTACGAGCGCTTGAGTGTGCGTGAATACCCCGCCATTGATGAGCCGGTGGTGTCGGTGATCACCAACTACAAGGGCGCCTCACCAGAGGTGATTGAGTCACAGGTGACAAAGCCTCTAGAGGATCAACTCTCGGGCATCGAAGGCGTAGACGTGATGACCTCACGCAGTCGCTCCGAACGCAGCCTGATCAATATTAAATTTAATTTAAGCCGCAGTCCCGATGCGGCGGCAGCTGATGTGCGTGACAAGGTGTCGCGGGCCCGTCGTTTTTTACCCGATGAGGTAGACGAACCGGTGATTAATAAGGTCGAGGCCGATTCCACCCCTATCATCTATATAGGCGTTGAAATGGGCGATTACAGTGCGATTCAAGCCTCGGATTATATCAATCGGTATATTAAAACGCGCTTTTCTGTATTACCCGGTGCCGCAGAAATTCGCGTGTTTGGAGAGCGTTTGCCGGCGATGCGTGTCAATGTGGACCGTGCCCGTCTCGCAGGGCTGCAGCTGACAGTACAAGACATAGAAAGTGCGTTGCGTAAGCAAAACGTACTGATCCCAGCAGGGCGGATTGAATCGCAATTACGCGAGTTTTTAGTGGTCTCCTCCACGGATTTACAAACCGTGGAGCAGTTCCAAAATATCATTGTGGCGCATCGTAATGGTTTTGCGGTGCGTCTAGGCGAGCTGGCCGATATACAAATTGCGGCCGCCGAGGAGCGAGTGCTGGCGCGTTTTAATGGTCAGGACAGTTTGACCATCGGCGTGACGAAACAGTCCACCGCCAACCCGTTGAGTCTATCCCAAGCTGTCCGGGCCGAAGTGGAAGCCATCAATCAAAACTTGCCGGCCAATATGCGATTAAACATCGCTTATGACAGCTCGGTCTTTATTCAGCAGTCCATTGATTCGGTTTACACCACTATCATTGAAGCCACGATATTGGTGATGCTGGTGATTTTGTTTTTCTTGCGTAATCTGCGCGCTAGCCTAATTCCTATCGTGACCATTCCCGTCTCGCTGATTGGAAGTTTAGGCTTGATGTATGCTTTTGGTTTTTCTATTAACACCTTAACTTTGTTAGCGATGGTGCTGGCGATTGGTTTGGTGGTGGATGATGCCATTGTGGTCTTGGAAAACGTCTACCGGCACATAGAAAACGGCATGGATCGCATGAGCGCTTCCTTTTTAGGCATCAAAGAAATTGGTGGTGCGGTGGTGGCGATGACCTTAACCTTGGTGACGGTATTCGCCCCCTTGGCCTTTGCTACCGGACGCACAGGGCGTCTGTTTATTGAATTTGCTTTAGCATTAGCGGGGGCGGTGTTGGTGTCGGGCTTTGTGGCGCTGACCCTCACCCCCATGATGTGTTCCGTGCTATTACGACCTAACCCTAAGCCGGGTCGGTGGTATTTGCTGATCGAAGGCTGGCTGAACGCCTTAACACGTTGGTACCGAAAAGGCTTACTACGCGCCTTGCGTTATAGAACTGTGGCTTTGCTGGTGGGTGTAGCGGTTGCGGTAGGCAGTGGCTTTTTATTTACGGTGATCAAAAGTGAGCTGGCCCCTATAGAAGACCGCGGTGTGATTTTTGGTATGGTGTCTTCGCCCGAAGGCTCTACCCTGGAATACACCCTAAATAGTGTGAAGCAGGTGGAGGCTTTTTATGCTGAACTACCTGAAACCTCGGGCTATCAGGCCGTAATTGGTTTTCCTACTGTGTCTGATTCTTTCGCGATTTTGCGCTTAAAACCTTGGGAGGAACGCGAACGCAGCCAGCAAGAAATTGCACGTAGTTTGCAGCCTCAGTTCGCCGCCTTGCCGGGTGTGCGCGCCTTCCCGACCAACCCGCCTTCCTTTGGGCAAAGAGCGACCTCCAAACCGGTTGAATTCGTCATTATGAGTCAGGCGCCTTATCCCGAGTTGGCGCGTATCGTAGATGGTTTTTTAGAGGCTTTACGTGACTACCCGGGTTTGCAAAATATCGATACAGACCTGCGTTTGAATACGCCGGAACTACGCGTGGAAATGGATCGAGACAAACTGGCTGATGCGGGCGTAGCGGTGGATACGGTGGGGCGCACTCTAGAGACGCTATTAGGCGGACGCCAGGTGACTCGTTTTGAAGAGGATGGTGAGCAGTACGATGTGATTGTGCAGGTTGATAAGCAACAACGGACCAATCCTGCCGATATCCTCGATATTTATGTACGTAATGATGCAGGAGACATGCTGCCTTTGAGCGGGTTTTTAACCATTAACGAAAGCGTTTCTCCCCAGTCATTGAATCACTTTAATCGTCTGCGTGCCGTGATCGTACGGGCTGCAGTGACTCCAGGCTATGCCTTAGGCGAGGTCTTGGCTCACATGCAAAGCGTAGCGGCACAGCAGCTCCCCGATTCGGTGCAAATCGACCTAGAGGGCCAATCCAGAGAGTTCCGAGACTCCTCTGGCAGCATGTACTTTATTTTTGCCATGGCCTTGGTGTTTATTTACTTGGTTTTGGCCGCGCAATTTGAAAGTTGGCGCAATCCACTGATCATTATGCTGTCGGTGCCGTTGTCTATGACGGGGGCGTTGTTGGCGCTTTGGCTCAGTGGTGGTACCTTGTCTATTTATAGCCAAATTGGCCTGATCACCTTAGTGGGTCTCATTACCAAGCACGGCATTTTAATTGTGGAATTTGCCACACAGTTGCGTAACGAAGGCATGGGCCTTTACGCTGCCGTAGTACGCGCTTGTGAAATGCGTTTGCGTCCTATTCTGATGACCACTGGCGCCATGGTGCTGGGCGTTATTCCTTTGGCTTTTGCCACTGGGGCAGGGGCTGAAAGCCGTCAGCAAATTGGTTGGGTTTTGGTTGGAGGGCTGAGCTTAGGTACGATCCTAACCTTATTCGTGGTGCCTGCTGCCTACACTCTCATTGCGGCCAACGCCAGGCCACGTTCTACCACTTCAGAGTAAATCATTATTTTTATGCGACAAATCGTTTTAGATACGGAAACTACCGGCTTGGATCCCGATGATGGGCACCGCTTGGTAGAAATTGCCGGCGTGGAAATTGCCAATCGTCAGGTACTTACCGCTCCAGAAAATCAAATTCATTTATATGTAAACCCGGGTCGAGACTCAGACCCCGAGGCGCTAGATGTGCACGGTTTAACCACTGAGTTTCTATCCCAGTATCCGCCTGTGGAAGACGTTATCGATCAGATTATTGCTTTTGTGTCTGGCGCTGAGGTCATTATTCATAATGCACCGTTTGATACTAAATTTTTGGACGCGGAATTTGTGCGCTTTGGTTATAAGCCTTTTACGGATTACTGTGGCAAGATCACGGATTCGTTGGTCTACGCACGTGAATTACACCCAGGCAAACGCAATAACCTAGATGCTTTGTGTGATCGCTACGGGATTTCGAATGAGCATCGCGTGTTACACGGCGCGCTATTGGACTCGGAGCTGCTGGCCGATGTATGGCTAGCCATGACTCGTGGTCAAGAAAGCTTGTTAATGAGTTTTGATGGGGATCGCAATGCCGAGAGTGAAGGCATAGAGGTGGCCCGAATTGATACCAGTGGTTTGATGGTGATTAAGGCATCAGAACAAGAGCTAGCGGCGCATCAGGCTTATTTAGATAAGCTGGCTGACAGCAATGATGCGCCACCACTTTGGTATGAAATCGAGCCCAAAACCACTTCTTAGTCTGCGGCAGGGATCACGGCAATGCCCTCGATCTCAACACGTAAACCTGGTAAGGCTAATTGCGTCACGCCGAGCATGGTGTTTGCCGCAGGAGGATGGCCATTATAGAAATCGAGCAAGAGCTGGCTGAGCTCTATCACGTCCTCGGTAGTGTGATCCACCAGGTAAGTACGCAAGCGAACCACGTGCTCTGGGCCTGCACCGACCTCTGCCAGTACCTGCTTCAGATTTTCCAAAACTTGTTTAGCCTGACCCGCAATAGAATCACCCCCCACCAATTGCGCATCGCTGTCCCAAGCCACCTGTCCGGCTAAATGGATGGTTTGCCCTTTGTGTTGTTGCACAGCATGGGAAAAGCCAAAGTGCGTAGAGGCATAAAGCTGGCTAGGGTTAATCACGGTTTTTAATGCGGTGTGGCTCATCAAGAGGTCTCCTTCATCATTATTAAAATTACATAAGGCCTATAGGCTTTGGTTTGGTAGGGTGGGGTTAGAGCTCAGTGCGTAAGCTCCACAGCTCTGGGAACAAGACCACACCGAGCATTTTGCGCAGGTAGTCCACGCCAGAGGTGCCACCTGTCCCACGTTTAAAGCCGATAATGCGTTCCACTGTGGTGACATGACGGAAGCGCCATTGTCTAAAGGCGTCTTCGATATCGGTCAGTTTTTCGCCTAGTTGATAGATATCCCAGTATTTTTCTGGGTTTTTATAGGCCACTAACCAGGCGTCTTGGATGGCTGGGCTGGCCTCGTAAGGCTGGGTCCAATCACGCTGCAAGTAGTTTTCTGGAACAGTAATACCGTGACGGTGCATAAGGCGGATGGCCTCGTCATAGATAGACGGTGCTTCGTAGGTTTTTTGTACGGCGGCTAGCAGGTCTTCACGGTGTGAGTGGGGCTTAAGCATAGCGGCGTTTTTATTGCCCAGCATGAACTCAATTTGACGATATTGGTAGCTTTGAAAGCCGCTAGAGCGTGCCAAGTACGGACGCAGGGCGCTGTACTCGGGGGGCGTCATCGTAGAAAGAACGGTCCAGGCGTGCACGAGTTGTTCCATAATACGACTGACTCGAGCCAGCATTTTAAAGGCGGCGGGGAGCTCATCGTTACGCAGGTTTTCTACAGCAGCTGCCATTTCGTGCAGCATCAATTTCATCCAAAGCTCACTGGTTTGATGCTGAATAATAAATAGCATTTCATTGTGATTTGGGGATAAGGGATGCTGCGCGTTTAGAATCTCGTCTAAATGTAGGTAGCTGCCATAGGTCATGTCCTTAGAGAAGTCCAGCTGAGCGCCTTCGTCTTTGACAATGTCTTCGGGTTTTTTTGGAGTGTTCATAGTGTGACTAAATGAGTTAAAGGGCACGCAAAATAGCGCGAACTGGACTGGCGTCTGCCTCTATCAGCTTTAAAGGGAGCGCGATAAGCTCGTAGTCCCCAGCCTCTACTGCACATAAATCGAGATTTTCTAAAACGCGCATGTCATAGGACAAAATACGTTTATGACTATCCAGCGTTTTACTGGTGGAAGGATCGATGCTGGGGGTGTCAATCCCAACCAGACGCACGCCATGAGCATGTAGTAAATCAAGTGTTTCGGGAGCAAAAGCCGCAAACTGATCTTGCCAGACGGTGGGGATGCTGTCTTTATAAGTGCGTACCAAAATGCGAGATGGCACCTGACGTAGGGCATGCTCTATATGGTGTGGCTGCACCAAATCATGACAGCCCAGCACATGAATCACACGACAAGGCCCCAGAAACGGATCCAGGTCCATCGCGCCAGCGCTCTGTGCCTCGGCCTGGTAGTGCAAAGGGGCATCGGCGTGGGCACCCACATGGGGTGACATGCGAATGGTGCTCACATTGACCGGACATTGATCAGAGAGTTGCCAAGTCCAGTCTTGGCTATACGTCGTATCCCCTGGGAAAACAGGGCTATTGCTGTGGATTGGTGGTGATATATCCCATATTTTTCTATTCATTTTTTGGGCCTCATAAAAACGGCTGTCTTTGTCGCCCCACCCGTGTTGTGTTGGAGCGGATCAACAGTGCAATCGAGCAGGTTGTATACGGTTAGGTCACCGCGCTTTTTTCTAGGTTTACATCGTATTTTTTATGATCCAAGATGTCGGCTAGGATTTCTACGGCATTCCACACATCGGTAAACGAGGTGTAGAGAGGGGTGAAACCAAAACGCATAATGTGCGGTTCACGATAATCGCCAATCACACCCCGTTCGATCAACGCCTGCATGATGGCATAACCATGTGGGTGAGCGATGCTGACTTGGCTGCCACGGATGGCGTGGTCGCGAGGGGTTTCTAAGGTTAATGGATGGTCCGCACAGCGTTGTTCTACTAAAGCAATAAACAAGTCCGTCAGCGCCAATGATTTGGCGCGGATTTTTTGCATGGAGGTTTGTTTAAAAGCCGCCAAACCGGTAGACACCAGCGATAAAGAGATCATGGGTTGGGTGCCACATAAGGCGCCACGAATATCACCCGATGCAGCAAAAGATGGCTGCATTTCAAAGGGGGATTGATGTGCCCACCAGCCGGTTAAAGGCTGAGCAAAGGAAGCTTGGTGTTTTTTGGGCACCCAGATAAATGCGGGGGCGCCTGGGCCTGCATTTAAATATTTATAAGTACAACCGACGGCAAAGTCAGCCTGAGCGGCGTTAAGGTCTACGGGGACTGCCCCAGCAGAGTGACAAAGATCCCAGATAATCAAGGCCCCTTGTTGTTGGGTATGAGCAGTGAGCTCATCCATATCCAGCATATAACCTGTGCGATAGTTCACATGGGTGAGCAATACCACGGCTACGTCTTGATCGATGGCTTGGTGTAGGTCTTCGGGGCTGTTGACCAGACGTAACTCGTAGCCATCATTTAAAAAATGTTTGATGCCCTCAAGGATATAAATATCGGTAGGGAAGTTGCTGCGTTCGGTAACGATGACGCGACGCTGGGCCGTATGAGCTTGGTTTTTTTGAATATGCAGCGCACCGGCAACCGCTTTGAAAATATTTACAGAGGTAGAGTCTGTGACGGCAACTTCATCTTGCTCGGCGCCAATAAGGGGGGCGAGCTCATTACCAATTGAAAGGGGGCGATGAAACCAGCCCGCTTTATTCCAGCTTTGAATAAGGTCCGTGCCCCATTCTTGAGTGATGATGTGCTGGGCGTGTTCTAGGGCAGCCTTGGGTTGTGCACCCAAAGAGTTACCATCCAGGTAAATGGTATGAGCAGGGAGCGCAAATAAATCACGTAAAGGTGCCAGTTCGTCCTGTTGGTCGAGCTGCGCACAGTGTTGTGCTGAAATCATAAAGAACCTTGGATAAATATTTTTATAGTAAACATTATTGTCTTGTGGGTATTATCCAAGGTTTTTTTTCGCGGTGGTACTGCTGTTTGTGCGTATATGATCTCGCTTTATTTTGTTTTTTGAGTGTGATTATCTACCAAAGCGCGCGCGGCCTTGATGAGCTCAGCCCCTTTGTACTGTTGGTTCATCTGTTGAATCCATTGTTCCGTCACCGTTAAGGCGGCCGCCTCCCAGCGCTCTGTTTGGGTGTTGGTTAAGTAGATGATTTCATTACCTCTATCTTGGGCTGCTTTAAGACCCACCGCATCGGCTTTACCAAATTGCTCGCTGATCCAAGCCGAGGTATCGGCACCACTGTGTTTATCAATCACAGCTTGTAGCTCTGGGCTAAGAGATTGATAGCGAGCGGAGTTCATCATTAACACCATGGTGGAGGTTGCTAAGGTACGGCCTTTGACCACATCGGTGTGAAACCGAGTGAGTTCGTGAGCTTTGGTGGCAGGTAGAACCTCCCACGGTGCCATCGCACCATCTATCACCCCTTTAGATAGGGCCTCGGTGATTTGAGGCACGGGCATGCCCACCGGCGTTGCACCTAAGGCCGTCAGTAAACGTGTACTGAGACGAGAAGGAGCGCGGATTTTTAAGCCCTCTAGGTCTGCTAGTTTACGTACGGCTTTTTTACGGGTGTGAATTTGATACGGGCCACTAATCCAAGCGGCAATCAATTTAACGTCGGCATACTCAGACTGCGCATATTTACCAATGAATTCCCATAAAGCCCGAGAGGAGGCTGGGGCGTTGGTGGTCATAAAGGGCAGCTCAAACACCTCTGAGATAGGGAACATCCCTGGGGTATAACCAGGCAAAGTCCACACCACATCGGCGACCCCATCTCGAACTTGACTCAATAGCTGGGCTGGCGTGCCGCCTAATTGCATGGCTGGATAAATTTGGCATCGCAGTTGGCCGTCAGAGTCTTTTTGAATGGCCTCGCACCAAGGTTGAATCACGTCTTTGTGACCGGGCGAGCTAGGTGGTAAAAAATGAGCAACCTTCAAGCTAATCGGAGCGGCTTGAGCGGAGGAGCATAATCCAAATAATAGCGAAGCGACCAAGGAGGCAAGGGCTTTCATAGGAATCCTTTTTAGTTTTTCTGTGCTTGACGGGCTTGCTGTAAATAATAGCCGATGCGCCAAATGTGATGGGCGTTTCTTTCTAACCAACGGTAATTATCGGTCTCAAGCAAGATGTCACGATTAGAGCTAGCCTGCCCGGGGCGTTGCAACAAAATAGAGCGCGTCTCAGCAGACAGGTCCTTCAACGCTTTGGCTTTGGTCTTGAGTTTTTTTACCCATTCTAATGGGGTGTCATGCTCTAGGCCAGATTGGATTAAATGTAGTTGTTCTTGGCAGAGAGCGATGCCTTTAGCAAAAGCGCGCTGATTGATTTGGTTGGCCTCTTGGATAAAGTAATGTTGGCGTACGGCGAGACGAATTAAGTGGTCTATGGAATGGAGTTGAGCCACTTTTTTTGGGTTGAGTGTTTTGTCATCGCTATCGATACGCGTGCGTGTTACAAAATCAAAAACAGATTCCAGTGCCTGCATATGGGCTTCTAGCCGTGTTAAGTTGGGCCTACCTTCGTTGTGGATCAATTGTTGGTGGATGGCAAAGAGCTGCTGTGCCAACTCTTCAATAGTGCGTTGAGAGGCCTCTAGGGCAATATCCGGGACCCCCAGTAAGGTGTCATCCAGGTGTGGGGTTAAATCATTCGCCTTTTCAGGTAATAAGCGCTCTACGAGTCGAGCAAAGCGTTCGGTAAAGGGAAGAAAAATCGCGGACCCGACTAAAATAAATAGGGTATGAAAGGCCGCCAAGCTGATTGCGCCAGGTGCGATGCCTAAATAGCTGGAAGCTCGGGTAAGAATAAACAGGTAAACAGGCAGCAGTAAAATCGCGATTAAGCCCACCACCACATTAAATAAAACGTGAGCCAAAGCTGTGCGTTTAGCGGCGGTACTTGCCCCTATGCTGACTAAGGCGCTGGTTAGGGTGGTACCAATAGCTGCGCCTACGATGACGGAGCCGGCTTGATCCAGACTGATTGCGCCCGCATGCACCGCCGTTAAGGTGGTGGCGATCGCCGCAGTGGAAGACTGCAATAGAGCGGTCATGGCCAGACCAATTAGCATAATAATTAAATGGGCGCCTAAGCCACCTACGGGTAGGGTGGCCAGATCAACGTGCCCGGTTAAGCCTGACATGGCGTCTTGTAGTGTACGCAGGCCTAAAAAAAGAATCCCAAAACCGGACAAGGTCATGCCCAGATCGGCGATACGACCACGGGCTAATAGCTTAATGAGGGCACCGATACCGATCAAAGGCATGGTGTAGAAGCTGAGATTTATTTTTAGCGCCACGCCAGAAACCAACCAACCTGCGGCGGTGTTGCCTAGACTGGCGCCCATCACCACACCAATGGCATGAGAGAAGGAAATCAGCCCCGCACTGACAAAACCAATTAAGGTCACCGTGGTGGCGGTTGATGACTGCATGAGGGCTGTCATGAAGGCGCCGGAGGCAAAGGCTTTAAGTGGTGTGCCAGTAAATCGAACCAAGGCCTTACGTAGGGCTTGGCCCGCAAAGGCGACCAGACCCTTGGACAACAACATCATCCCCACTAAAAATAAACCCACTCCTCCGATAAAGGGGAAGATTACATCTAACATAATTCAATTTCCGTAAAGCGAAAACAGCGCAAAGGCCAAAACGGTTTTATAGTAGCTGCTATTTTGTTTTAATGACGTGTAGACAAAAAATAAAACGCGCATTACAGCAGATTACACGCTTAGCCGCATTTGGTCTAAGCGCAGTGCAGCGACGAGGTTATAGATGATATAGCAGATAGTCTTGTGTGCTATGTTTGATCAAAAAATAGGCATAAAAAGGGCTTTTTCGATGACGGGTCGTGTTTGGTTCAGTACGGCATTGATTTGCGGCTTGATGGCGGCGTTGCTGTTGGCGTTGATGCTGGGACAATATCCGCTGAGTTTGGCTCAGGTGTGGCAGAGTTTAGCTACCGGGGGCCGGTCTGACACGCCAGCCGATTTAGTTATCTGGAGTGTGCGTTTACCGCGTCTAGTTGCTGCGACCTTGGTGGGAGCCTCTTTGGCTGCGGCCGGTGCCACCTATCAAGCTATGTTTCGTAACCCCTTGGTGTCACCGGACATTTTAGGTGTGTCCGCCGGCGCGGGATTGGGGGCGATGTTAGCGATATTTCTTGTGCTCCCTTTGGCTGGCATACAGTTGTTTGCTTTTGTGGGCGGATTGATCGCAGTCGGGCTGGTGTATGGGGTGTCATTAAGCGCCCGACAGCATGATCCTTTATTGGTCTTAGTGCTGGCTGGGGTGGCAGTGGGTACCTTTTTAGGGGCCGGAATTTCACTGATTAAAATCTTAGCGGATCCGTATACGCAGCTACCTACGATGACCTTTTGGTTATTAGGCGGCTTAAATACGGTGAGCTATAAAGAGCTGGCGTGGGCGTTGCCCTTTATATTGGTGGGCTTGGTTCCCATCGTGTTATTACGTTGGCGCATTAATTTATTAAGCTTGAGTGAAACCGAGGCCCAGTCGTTAGGTGTGAACACGGCCCAGCTGCGCGTGCTGCTGATTTTTTGCGCCACCTTATTAACCGCCGCGACGGTATCGTTTACGGGCATTATTGGCTGGGTAGGTTTAGTAATCCCGCACATCGCCCGTTTGTTCGTAGGAGCTGAATTTTCTCGTTTGCTTCCTACTTCTTTAGTGATAGGCGCGATTTTTTTGCTTTTGACCGATACCTTGGCACGCAACGTAGGGCATATGGAAATGCCGCTGGGTGTTCTCACCGCCTTAATTGGCGCCCCCTTCTTTTTGTACCTGCTGGTCAAAGGAGGTGTGAGTGAGCGCTGAATGGGTCGTAGAGGCGCAGCAACTGCGTATCGGTTATGGCACGAAGGTGATTGGCGAGCAGATCGACTTTGGTCTGTCGGCAGGACAAATTGTGTGCTTATTAGGCCCAAATGGTAGTGGCAAAACCACCTTGTTCAAAAGTATTTTGGGATTGATTCCTGCATTGGCTGGTCAGGTTTTGCTACAAGGCAAGCCACTCTCTACCTATTCGCGTCGTCATGTGGCGCAGCAGATGGCCTATGTGCCACAGGCGGCGCCGAACGGTTTTGCTTTTAAGGTGATTGATTTGGTCCTGATGGGGCGCAGTGCGCATATTGCCTTGTTTGCCGCGCCCAGCACCGCGGATAGGGCTCTGGCAGAACAGTGCCTAGCACAGTTAGGTATCGCAGACTTAGCGCAGCGACTCTATACGCAACTAAGTGGTGGTGAGCAACAGCTGGTGTTATTGGCGCGGGCTTTGGCTCAGCAACCTAGTGTGTTGATTCTTGATGAGCCCACGGCCAGCTTGGATTTTGGTAATCAAATTCGAGTGCTGGATCAAATTCGTGCTTTAAGCGAACAAGGCTTGGCCATTTTTATTTGTACCCATCAACCAGAACATGCCTATAGGGTTGCCGACCAGGTGTTGTTGTTCAAAAAAGGAAACGTCGTGGCTGCCGGAAAGACAACCACGACGTTAACCATTGCTGCTTTGGCAGAACTATACGATCTGCCTGAATCCATCGTACATCAGCATTTGCAAAATCCCTGGTCGTTATAGAGCCGGAGATTAGTGATTGTCGATTTGTACCCGACGAATGCCAGCGGCTTGGCCTAGTTTTTGAGCAAGTTGATTCAAGCTAAGCGGACGGTCTGCCGTACAAAGAATGGTTAATTCGGTGTAGGCTTTTTCGTCCATATGATGCAATGAGCTTTGGGCGCGAGTCACCGACGCCCCAATGTTACGTAGGTCTTGGTACAACGGGGATTTGATATTCTGTAAACCGTTGC
>DUNB01000111.1 GCA_012839585.1 Alcaligenaceae bacterium
CGTACCCAAGCGTACGATTTGCTCATTTTGTGCTTGCCCGTAGGTATACACAGAGCTGGAAGCAGAACGATTCGCACACCCTGTTACTAAGACGGCAGAGGCCACCACGGCACTCACGAGCGTCAATCTAAAAAACGTTTTGCGTTGTGTACTTTGCACCATAACTACTCCAATAGGAAACACCCTGGTAATGAAGGGAAGACGCATCATTACGGGTAATATTTTTCAACCGTAAAACCATTAATTTTTTTGTTTGACAGACTAACCGGAACGCGCACGGAATGCTGGGCCCCAGCCTCAAAAGGACGCTGTCGCTGACTCGGCGCCAAATACTGTTCAGGGGGAATCGCTACGGTTGCCAGCACTGCTGCCGCGGCATCACTAAAGCTCACCACCAACGTCGGCCACTCTTGGTCCCAGTTTAAATTATTTTTTAATTGTAATTGTAAGAAATAGGAATAACGTTTACCGGCACCCGTATTCACCTGTTGCTGCAATGAGCTTTGGCGAATTTCAATGGCGTTAATTTCGCGCATATAGGGAATTTCACAATCAAGCACATCACACATCAACTGCAAAGCCGGACGTGTAAAACCAACCGTATTAGCAATTTGTGCCCTATACACATATAGCAGCTGCAAGCCTAAGAGCAATAAAAGCACCCAAAACAGCAACACCCAAAGCCCTTTTACAAACGCATTTGGCTCAGCATCCCTTGAGACAGAGCGCGGCGGCGTGGATCGGGGTTCAGGGGTAAAGGTAAAACGCTCATCTGCCTGCTCCTCGTTCGTCACAGAGCTATCTCTGACACGTATAGGAGGCGCTACAGGTCTTGTTGCAGTAGAGGCATCCGCTCTGTCAGCCTGGTCCAGGTACACCCGTATGTCGCTAGCAGACGGCTCTGTAGAGCTTCTGATGGGCTGGGAACTGGTGATAGGAGCCTTAATAGCCGAAACCTCCGCTGCTGCAGGGGGGCGCATTGCCACCCCAGTCGCCATGGGTAGATCCCCGATAAAATGGGGGCGTAAAAGGTCCTCATCCTCATGATACAAGGAGGTTTCCGCTCTTGGTTCTGGACCCGTCACAGTATGAACCACCTCATCCTGTTCTTTGGCGGCCTCTACCGCTGCGGTGTGAGCAGGTGATGCCGGTTCAAAGACAAAGTGTGCATCCGCTTTGGTATCGTGTTGTATCGCGGTACTAGCCGGCGCAGCCGTTGAAGCCTGATGGTCAATAAACGGTTTGGTGCTGTCTTGGCTCTCTGAGGGTATCCTTTTTGTCTGCGTTGACTGATCTGAGGTAACCGCACAGTCGTAAGCATCAAAAATATGAGCGCACTGCCCACATCGCAGCAGCCCTTTGCGCTGCTGTAACTGCGCTAAGGTCACATCAAAACGAGAGCCGCATTGAGGGCATTGCGTTGTGAGCTCAATCATAAGTACGCCTGCTGAAGTTAATCTGCTGCTTTTTGACCAACTAAACAAATCCAACCTTCGCGATCGCGCCAAGGTTGTAGTTGTAAGTAGTCACGATAAGCATCTTGCATTTCGGCCGTTTGCCACTCAAAAATACCTGCCAAGACCAAATAACCACCAGGCTTAACACGGGCGGACAGCATAGGAGCTAGCATTTTCAATGGATTCGAAAGGATATTAGCCACCACCACATCGTATTGCCCGTCGGCTAGACCATCTGGCAACGTCGCATTAACGTATACCTGATTATTTTCTGCATTAGCACGTGTTGATGATACAGCCTGTTCATCCACATCCACCCCATCGGTTTTTGTAGAGCCCAACTTTTGCGCGGCAATCCCCAAAATACCAGAGCCACAGCCATAATCCAAAACGGATTGGCCCGACTGTAGGTGTTCTGCCAACCACTCTAAACACAGGTGAGTCGTCGCATGGCTACCTGTACCAAAGGCCAAGCCAGGATCTAGCTGGATGCATACCTTGCCTTCGGTCTGAGCCTGCTGGGTTAACTCATCGTCTGCATGCCAGCTCGGGACGATAAGAATTTTATCGCCTACCTCGATGGGACCAAACTGAGCTTGGGTCATGCGCACCCAGTCATTATCAGGGACTTCGCGCACTAACCAGTCATCATCTCCCAAGTCGATAATATTCTGATCGCGTAGTTGCAACACCAGCTCTGCTGCCTCTAGGTCTTCGGGCAGCAAAGCCACCACGCGATTACGACGCCAAGCAAAAACATCAGGCTCTAGCCCTGGTTCGCCATATAACGGCTGCTCTTGGTCGGTGTTTTCATCCGCATCCTCTACTGAAACAGACAATACGCCCAGTTCCAGTAACGCATCGGATAGATTTTCTGCCTCTTGCTCGGCACACAGTAAAACAATTTCGCGCATAGTGATTTCCAAAAAATAAAAGCAGAGGCGAACCTCTGCTTTGTATTTTACCGCGACTTGAAGATTAAGGGCGTTTTGCCAGTTTTTCTTCTAGGTAGTGGATACTAAATGTACCTGCCTGGAAGTTGGGATCCTGCATCAGCTCTCTGTGCAAAGGAATATTGGTTTTTACACCCTCGACCACCATTTCTGATAACGCAATATCCATACGTGCAATGGCTTGTTCGCGTGTTTCCCCATAACTGATCAACTTACCAATCATGGAGTCATAGTTCGACGGCACGGTATAGCCCGCAAAAACGTGTGAGTCCATACGTATTCCTGGACCACCCGGTGTATGCCATTTTGTAATATGGCCAGGGCTAGGAATAAATTTAAATGGATCTTCAGCATTAATACGACACTCGATAGAGTGACCGCGGAACTGGATGTCTTTTTGACGTAGCGTGAATTTTTCGCCAGCAGCAATTAAGATTTGCTGTTGCACCAAATCAATACCGGTAACCATTTCGGTAATGGTGTGTTCTACCTGAATACGTGTGTTCATTTCAATGAAATAGAACTCACCGTTTTCATAAAGGAACTCGAACGTACCCGCACCGCGATAACCCAGTTTATGGCAGGCCTCTACGCAACGCTCTCCGATACGCTCAAGCAATTTGCGTGGAATACCGGGGGCTGGGGCCTCTTCGATTACCTTTTGGTGGCGTCGCTGCATAGAGCAATCGCGCTCGCCTAGCCAAACCGCCTGTTTATCGCCATCGGCCAACACCTGAATCTCGATATGACGAGGATTCTCTAGGTATTTTTCCATGTAGAGATCAGGGTTACCGAAAGCCGCTTCGGCCTCGGCACGTGTGGTCGCTACTGCGTTTAATAACGCGCCTTCGGTCCACACCACACGCATACCTCGACCACCGCCACCACCAGATGCTTTAACAATCACTGGGTAGCCAATATCGCGGGCGATTTGAAGAATTTCCTCGGGATCATCAGACAACGCACCTGCAGAACCAGGTACTACAGGCACACCTGCAGCAATCATGGTTTTTTTCG
The DNA here is from genome assembly GCA_012839585.1 of Alcaligenaceae bacterium. Taxonomy (GTDB): domain Bacteria; phylum Pseudomonadota; class Gammaproteobacteria; order Burkholderiales; family Burkholderiaceae_B; genus Paenalcaligenes. The sequence goes on from DUNB01000111.1 coordinate 3,428, forward strand.
CAGTTACCTTGTCACCCATCATACGGATGGTTTCAGGTCGAGGGCCAATAAAGACAAAGCCGCTTTTTTCCACACGATCAGCAAAGTCAGCGTTTTCTGCCAAAAACCCATAACCAGGGTGAATGGCTTCGGCATCTGTGACCTCTGCTGCGGCGATAATCGCAGGCATATTTAGGTAGCTTTCACGGGGGTTGGCGGGCCCAATACATACGGACTCGTCGGCGAGGCGCACATATTTGGCATCGCGATCAGCCTCAGAGTGCACCACTACGGTTTTAATACCCATTTCGCGACAAGCGCGTTGGATGCGTAGGGCGATTTCTCCCCGGTTAGCGATAAGGATCTTTTCAAACATGAAATTAGCCGATCACAAACAAGGGCTGACCGTATTCGACGGGAGCACCGTTTTCAACAAGAATCTCTTTGATTACGCCGCTTTTATCTGCTTCGATTTCGTTGAGCAGTTTCATGGCTTCGATAATACAAAGGGCGTCGCCTTCTTGGACGCTTTGGCCTACCTCTACAAATGGAGCTGCGCCAGGATTAGGAGCACGATACAGCGTACCTACCATCGGAGCAGTAACGACGTGGCCATCTGGCACGGCGGGGGCTGACTCTTCTGCGGCGGAAGCTGTAGGAGCCGCTACGGGGGCAGCAGGAGCAGCCATTTGTGGGGCTGCGGCATATACCATTTGCTGAGGTGCAGCAGGGGCCGACTTAACAATTCTGACCTTGCCATCCCCCTCGGTGACTTCGAGTTCAGAAATATCAGACTCTGCAACGAGGTCAATTAAGGTTTTAAGTTTTCTAAGATCCATGCATGTTTCCTGCCACACCACTGCCGTAAAAAAATCGGCTTGGGTGTTGTAAAAATTGGATGAAATTTAAGCCATAGCATAACGCAGGGCAGACTCGTAACCGTAAGCCCCTAGCCCCACTACCACCCCTTGAGCTAAATCAGAGAGATAAGAGTGGTGACGGAACGGTTCTCTTTTGTGCACATTGGATAAATGCACCTCGATGAAGGGAATCGCTACCGCCGCTAAAGCATCACGAATTGCCACACTGGTATGGGTATAGGCACCAGCATTAATTAAAATGTAGTCTACCTGCTGTTGAGCTGCAGCGTGAATACGATCAACGAGCTGCCCCTCAGAGTTACTTTGGAAGGTGCTACATACCCCACCTAAGTCAGACGCCAACTGCACCAAATGTTGATTGATATCATCCAGTGTTTGCGCACCATAAATGTGCGGCTCGCGTGTGCCAAGCAGGTTTAAATTTGGGCCATGAATAACCAGTATATTGCGCGCCATTACTAAGTAAAATAATGATTATAGATCGCTTTTTTACGCTAAATCGCTCTGTTTGTCTATAAAAACCGCGTTATCCATCGTAAAAAAGAGGGGTAATGGCTGTAGTTTAATGCAAAACCTCAGAGGCTGCTGACATCGACCGGTTTAATTTTTAAATCCTCGAGGATCAGGCCCAATTGTTGCCTGTTGATCTGACCCAACAGCGTATGCTGCACCTTGCCCTGGGCATCAATGACCAGGGTAAATGGCAGACCGCCCTTAGGATTACCCAGCTCACGCATGTGTTTGACGCCGCCATGCCCTGCCACGTACAGATCATAAGACACCGGGATTTTTTCCAAAAATTTTTTCACATTACGCTTGGTATCAATGGCTAGGCCCACGAACTGCACCTCTGGGTGTTGCTGGCTCAAGCTTTCTAAGTCTGGCATTTCCTTGATGCAGGGTGGACACCACGTCGCCCAAAAATTCACCACCAACGGCTTGCCTTGATAAGAGGCCATCGCCTGTGACTGGCCCTGCAAATCATCGAAGGCCAGCTCAAATAAATCGGATGATTCAGCATAAGCCCCACTGGCTAAAAGGGCGCTGGAGAACAGCGCGACCAGCCCGGTTCGTAGGGAGGAAAACAACGTCAATTTCATTACATATCCTCTAAGGTCTCTGCTGTTTTAGAAGGCACAGCGAGTCAAATAGTTCCTTTTTTCACTGCATGCCCCAAAATGTTGTCTAAAATGAGGCCATTGGAGGTTTTATGCATATTCACATTCTAGGTATTTGCGGCACCTTTATGGGGGGTCTGGCTCTGATCGCCCGCGCCGCTGGTCACACCGTTACAGGTTGCGATGCCGGCGTTTATCCGCCCATGAGCACACAGTTACAAGAGCAAGGTATAGATCTCATCGAGGGTTACGGTACAGAGCAGCTCGAGCTCAAACCCGACCTATTCGTCATTGGTAACGTGGTGAGCCGAGGCAATCCATTAATGGAGGCCATCTTAGATCAGAGTCTGCCTTATATTTCTGGGCCGCAGTGGCTAGGAGAAAACGTACTGGCCCAGCAACATGTGCTGGCCGTAGCAGGCACCCATGGCAAAACCTCTACTAGCTCTATGTTAGCGTGGATACTGGAGCATAACGGCCTAAAACCCAACTTTTTAATCGGTGGGGTGGCTCCAGACTTAGGGGTATCCGCTCGTTTTGATCCGGCCCAGTCTTTGTTTGTCATCGAGGCAGACGAATACGATACGGCTTTTTTTGATAAGCGGTCCAAATTCGTTCACTATCGCCCCCGTACCGCTATTTTAAATAATTTAGAATTCGATCACGCCGATATTTTTGCCGACCTCGCTGCGATTGAGACGCAGTTCCACCATCTGGTCCGTACTATTCCGTCAAATGGACTCATTATTCGTCCTGCGGAGTCGCCTGCCCTCGATCGCGCCTTAGAGCGAGGCTGCTGGACCCCTGTGGAGCAGCTGGAGTCCAGCACAGGCTGGCACTCCGAACAACTAGAGGCCGGTACAGTACGTATCTTTTTCAATGACGCCCCACAAGGGGATATCCATTGGCACCTGAGCGGTGAGCACAACAGATTGAATGCGCTGGCCGCCATTGCGGCAGCCCAACATGTAGGCGTGAGTCCCGCGCAAAGCTGTGCAGCCCTAAGCCAATTCCAAGGCATTAAACGCCGCATGGAGCTACGTGGCACCATCGAACACATCCGTGTTTATGATGATTTTGCCCATCACCCTACGGCCATTGCGCTGACCCTAGAGGGGCTACGCAAGCAATTAACTCCTAACGAGCGCATCCTAGCAGTGCTTGAGCCACGCTCTAACACCATGAAACTAGGTGCGATGGCGGCCCGTCTACCGGAATCCCTGGCCTGCGCGGATCACACCTTTTGCTATAGTGAAAACCAAGGTAAACACGCGCTGAACTGGGATGCACAACGCACCTTCGCCCCGTTGGGCGACAAGGCCAGCGTCATCGATAACCTAGACGCTTTAGCTGCAGCCGTCGTAGACAAAGCACAGCCCCATGATCATATTGTGATCATGAGTAATGGCAGTTTTGGCGCCGTCCATGACAAAATCCTGCAAGGTTTGCGCCAGCGCTTTGGAGTCACTGCATGATCTTGTATCTACACGGATTCCGATCCTCTCCTCTCTCTTATAAAGCACGCGTTTTGGGCGCAGCGGTTGCCGAGCAAGGTTGGGCCGATCGCTGGGTCTGCCCCCAGCTTCCCGAAAGCCCGGCCGCTGCCATTGCCTTATGTCATCAGCTTATCAAAGAAGCGAACCTAACCGACCCCGCTACAGAACTTGTGATTGTGGGGTCGTCGTTGGGTGGTTATTACGCCCACGTGTTGGCTGAGCACTGGGGCTGTAAGGCCGCGCTGTTTAACCCCGCGGTCCAGGCACCACGCGACCTAGCGACCCAAGTGGGTGAGCACAGCTACTATCACTCAGACAAACCCTTTGTTTTTCTGGCTGAGTACGTAGACGAACTCGTCGCGATGCAGCCCCCTGCCGCCACACAACCACAGCGTTATTATTTATTGGCGGCCAGCGGCGACGAGGTGTTAAACCATCACGAAATGCTACAAACCTTTGAGGGCAGCCAAGGTATGCTTCTCTTTGGTAGTGATCACGGTATTTCTGATTTTGATCTTTACCTAGCCCCTGTTTTACACTTTATGGCTCCATCGACAGGCAGTTAACCTTTCTGCTTTTTGTTTTAATGCTCTAGGATACTTATGTACGTCCTCTTTGAAGACAGCGGCAAATTCAAAGCCGAAAAAATTTTTGCTGATGCCGACACCACGATGCAGGTCGAATCTGCCAGTGGCAAGCGCAGTAAAATCCGCAAAAACAATGTGTTTTTTGAATTTGCTCAGCCCGATCCCGCCACGCTTTTAGAACAAGCCGAACAGTTAGCCGCCGAGTTCGATATCGATTTTTTATGGGAATGCGCTCCCAAAGACGAGTTTTTAGCTGTTGATTTTGCTGAAGACTATTTTGGTCATCCCCCCAGTGCCGTAGAAAAAACCGCACTGATCTTTGCGTTACACGCAGCACCGGCGTATTTTCATCGCCGCGGCAAAGGGCTCTACAGGCCTGCACCGGCTGACATTTTAAAAGCTGCTTTAGCCGCCATAGAGAAAAAACGCTTACAAGCCGAGCAACAAGAGGCTTGGACCCAGGCCATGGTAGCCGGCGAACTTCCTGAACCTATTGCAGCCGTAGCCAATTCGCTCTTGTCCTCACCAGACAAAAACACTCTAGAGTGGAAAGCCTTTGATGCAGCAGTTCAGCAACTCGGGGTTAGCCCAGAAAAACTGCTCTTAGACCTCAATGCCTGGTCTAGCCCTTTGGCCCTACACCGCCATCGCTTTTTCTCTCAGTACTTCCCGCGTGGCACCGAATTCCCTGAAATAGAACTCGCTTCCGATTGGGGCGCTGATTTACCCGAAGCCGACGTAGAGGCCTACTCGGTGGACGATGCCGGCACCACAGAGATTGATGATGCGCTGTCCATTCAACCCATCGGGGATCAGCAATGGCGCGTGGGCGTACATATTGCCACTCCAGGTTTAGCCGTACAGCGCGACAACGAACTAGACCAAATCGCACGCAAACGTTTGTCCACGCTTTACACCCCTGGGCAAAAAGTGCCCATGCTGCCTGAAAGCGTGATTCGACAGTTTTCTTTGGATCAAGGACTCAGTCGCCCTGCTATCTCGCTTTATGTAGACATTGATTTAGCCAAAGAGGAAATCCTACAAAGCCAAACACGCTTAGAGCGTATTGTGGTCAAAGAAAACCTACGTCAAAACAATCTGGATGATCTGGTCTCGGTAGAAGCCCTAGAAGATCCGAATAGCGAGATCCCCTATGCGCACTGGTTACGCCCTCTTTGGGCGGTGACGCAATTTTTAGCCAAGCAACGGGAACTGGTTCGTGGGCGTCCAGAAAACAATAACCGCGTTGAGTTTCTTTTTGAACTCGAAGGCGCGCCGGATGATCCAGACAGTCTAGTCACACTCATCCCCCGGGTACGTAACGCCCCCGTTGGTCTGATTACTGCCGAAATGATGATTTTGGCCAATAATCAATGGGGTGGCTTATTGGCTCAACACGATGTGCCTGGTATCTATCGCTCCCAACAAAACATGCGTACCCGCATGTCCACCCATGCTTTACCACACGAAAGTATTGGGGTGCCTCAGTACGCCTGGTCTACTTCGCCCTTACGTCGTTATGTGGACTTAGTTAATCAGTGGCAGATTATGGCCGCAGCTGAACACGGTGTTTCCGCTCGCTTGGTCGCCCCTTTTAAACCCAAAGAGGCCGACCTCTTCGGTATTGTGGGTGCTTTCGAGGCGCAATACTCAGCGTGGAACGATTTCCAGAACCTCATTGAACGCTACTGGGTCTTGCGTTGGCTTCAGCAACAAAACATCAAACAGATGCCTGCCACCGTCATCAAAGAAGACTTAGTCCGTTTTGATTTAGCGCCCTTTGTGATGCGTGTTCCAAGCTTAGGTGAGCTAGAACGAGGTCAGGGTCTAATCCTAGATATTTTATCATTCAATGAATTAGACTTAACGGTAGAGGCGCGTCTACGCGAGCTAATCACCCCTCCTGAGTCCGAGGACCCTATCGAGGTAAACTAGTCATCATGTTATGGCGCCGTTTTTCCCTCTTGTCCGATTACCTTTGGCCAGCGGTGATCTTTTCACTGCTGGTCCATGGGGCCGTGTTGTATTACAACTGGCCGGCGGACAGTCAGAAAAAAGCGCTTAACGTCGAACCGACCATTGCCCTAATCAATTACAAAAATGAAGCCCCCGAGCTAAAGGCTTTATTGCTGGCCCAATGGGAAGCCGCCGGAGGCGGCGAAGGCAAGCCTGACGACATCGCCAGTGCCCCCTTTACCGGTCAAAGCACGCCTAGTCCTAATGATTTAGTGCTGCAAGCCATGCGCGAACGCCTGCGCCTAGTCGAAGAGCAACAACAAGCTAGACTCATGCAGTTAGAGGCGGAATGGCAAGCCTTACAAGCCGCACCAGATCCCAATGTCGACGCAGAGCAATCGGGCACGCAACATCAAGACGAACACAGCTTGCACTTGGCTCAAGAACTACACGTACTGAAATCCCGCATCAGCCATTACAATTCGCAACCCAGAGTGCACTTTGATGCGCCCTCGGCACACGCCTCGCCTTTTGCCGCCTACATAGAAAACTGGCGCGCCAAAATCGAGCGATTAGGCACAGAACACTATCCTGAGCAAGCCAAAGGCGTACTATCAGACGCTTTACAACTCACGGTTTATCTAGACAAAGACGGTCATCTCTTGAAGATAGATATACACCAACCGGCTCAAAATCCTATCTTTAACGTAGCAGCACAACGTATTGTGCGGCTGGCTGCCCCCTTTGGTCCCTTTAGCGCTGAAATGCGCGAGCAAACCGATGTGCTCGCCATTACGCGTAGTTGGCGTTTTACACGGGGCAGCTTAACCACTGAATAATCACTATTATGTCCTTTCGTACCACCTTACACTGTGCCGTCATCGGCAACCCCATTGCGCATAGCCGCTCCCCTGAGATTCACCATGCTTTTGCAAAGCAATGTGGCTTAAAGGTGCAATACGAGCGCATGTTGGCAGACAACAATGACTTTGCTGATCACGTGCGTGCTTTTTTTGCCCAAGGCGGTAAGGGGATGAATGTGACGGTTCCCTTTAAAGAAAAAGCCTTTGCTCTGGCCACACAACACAGCGACCAGGCCCAACTCGCCGGCGCTGCCAATACCCTCTGGATGCAGGATGGGCAACTCCATGCCTGTAACACAGACGGTATAGGTTTGGTAAGCGACTTAACGCGATTGGGTTTTGACCCGGCCAACAAACGGGTGCTGTTAATTGGTGCTGGGGGTGCTGCCAAAGGCGTACTGCTACCTTTGCTTAATGCCGGCGTTGCACAACTTCGTATTATTAATCGCACCGCCGCCAAAGCAGAGGCTTTGGTAGAGCAAATGACACAACATCAGGCCGACTATGCCAGTCGTCTGGAGGCCGGTGATTTACAGCACATAGCAGGTCAATGGGATATTGTGATCAACGCCACCTCCAGCAGCCTAACGCAGCAAAGCCCTATCGCCCAGCCTATCGCGTTTACTGCACATTCCTTAGCCTATGACATGGTCTATGGCCCTAAACCCACTCCTTTTATGGAGGCCTGCTCTAGTTATGGCGCCAGTCAATGCGCTGATGGTTTAGGCATGTTGGTGGCTCAAGCCGCCCAAAGTTTTCAGATTTGGCATGGTGTTCTGCCTGACACCACTCCAGTATTAAACGATTTACGCCAACAGATTACGCTATGACCGTTTCTGCTCCCAGTCCTCTCAAGCGCGTAGGCGTTGTTTTGCTGGTGGCCCTCGCTTTGGTGCTCATCTATCAGCTCACTTTTTTGCTACGCGTGGTTTGGTATAACTATTACAACCCGCAATCCAGCGCCATTATGCGTCAAACGCTCAATGAGCTACGCCAAGACAACCCCGAAGCACAGCTTGTCTTTGAGTGGGTGGACTATGACCAAATCAGCGATCACCTTAAGCGCGCTGTGATTAGCTCCGAAGATGCCAAATTTCTGGAACACAAAGGGATAGAATGGGAAGCCATTCGTCACGCTTGGGAATATAATAGAAAACAAGCGGCCGAAGGCTCCGAGCGCCGTCGTGGTGGCTCCACACTCACTCAGCAGCTAGCCAAAAACTTGTTTCTGTCTACCTCTCGCAGTTACACGCGTAAAGGACAAGAGCTAATTCTGAGCTACATGATTGAATTCACCATGTCCAAAAAGCGCATTTTAGAGCTATACCTCAATGTCGCGCAGTGGGGACAGCATGAATTTGGCGCCCAGGCCGCAGCCTATCGGTATTTCAAGCGCCCTGCCAATCGATTAACCGCTGGTCAGTCTGCCCATTTAGCCGCTATGCTTCCCAACCCTGCCTTTTATGATAAGAATGGGAGCACGCCTTATTTACAGCGTCGCACCAACACCATTGTGCAGCGCATGCGCCAAGTCAGCGCCCCTTAACCAAACACTATTATGCGCATTGCCACTCGCTACCTAGCTTCTGAAATTTATCGCTCCAGTGCGGTTGTACTGCTGGCCTTAATCGGCCTATTTAGTTTTTTCAACTTGATTGATGAGCTGGATAAAGTCAGCGCCAACTTTAGTTTGGGTAGCCTGCTTTATTTACAAGCCTTAAATCTACCCACCCAGCTCTACGAACTGCTGCCCATTGGGTTGCTGATCGGTGCTGTCTTAGCTTTGGCAGGTTTAGCCCAGCGTAATGAGCTCGTGGTGTTACGGGTGGCGGGTGTCAGCGGCATGCAGCTCTTGCTTTCGCTCTGGCTGATTACCACCCCACTCATGGTTGGCGCCTTCGTTCTGTCCGAATACATTACACCGCGCGCCGAGATACAAGCCAGCGAAAGCAGCTTAAAGCTACTAGGCCGTGCGGGCGGGGGCCGTCTAAGCAGCGGTTATTGGTTTAAAGAAAACAACGCCCAATCGGAAATGCGTCTTATTAACATCGGTCGCCTCAATGATAAATCCACCGTGGCGGATATTACGATTTACGAATTCGACCAAAATCAACATCTACAGCAATTTATACAAGCCCAGTCGGGGTATTTTGCCGACCACCAGTTGCACCTGCAACAAGTGCAACGCGCTACGCTGGATCCTAATGCCCTCGCCGCCTTAGATAACGCGACTACCTCTAGCGATGCTCTGAGTCATTTGGATTCTCTAGATCAGCTCGCCATCAACACTGAACTCAGTGCGGAGCGTCTTTTAGCGCGTATTTTGACGCCGGAACGCATGGCCATCACGGACCTAGTGGATTACATCGATTATTTAGATCAGAACCAACTACAAACCGACCGCCAGACGGTGGCGTTATGGCGTAAGATCGCCTATCCCTTCACCCTACTTGTGATGATTACCATCGCCGCCCCCATCAGCTTTATGCAAACACGCCGTGGCGGTGCCGGTAGCAAAATCTTTATTGGTATTTTGGTAGGGGTTGGGTTTTTCATGGCCAACCAGCTCGCCCTCAATCTAGGAATGCTTAGTCATTGGCAACCCTGGGTCACGGCACTTTTACCCAGCCTACTCGCCCTCACTCTGGCCTTAATTTCACTGATTATCATAGAAAACAAGCAGCGTTGGGGACGCAAAGGACAAAGTCTGCATGAGCACTGAAAACATTTGGGTTATAGGTGATGTTCAAGGTTGTGCTCATAGCCTAAGCCAACTGTTACAACAGCCCGAGCTCGATCAACCTCAAGCACGCTTTGTATTTGTGGGCGATTTGGTCAATCGAGGGCCAGACTCGGCGGGTGTTTTACGCCTGATTCGGGATCTAGGCCCCAGAGCCCGCACGGTACTCGGTAATCACGACATTCACCTCTTAGGCGTGGCCGCAGGGGTGCGCAAACAAAGCGCCTCGGACACGTTGGGCTCGGTACTCCAAGCTCCTGATAGCCAAACTCTGATCGATTGGCTACGCCAGCAACCTTTGGCCTTACATCTGGCAGGACACCTCATTGTGCATGCCGGCCTACACCCAAGCTGGAAACTCCGTACCGTTCTGAAACTGGCCAAACAAGTCCAAACCACCTTACAAGCCAAAGACTGGAAAACCCGTATCGGCGATTTATTTGGTAATAAGCCGGACCGCTGGAGCAAAGAATTAGAAGGTCTGGACTTGCAGCGCTATACCGTTAATGTGCTCACCAGACTGCGTCATTTTGATGCCAATGGTCGCATTGACACCAAATACAAAGGGGCGCCAAAACATGGCTCAGGCGTCACGCCCTGGTTTGCCATGCCCGAACGTCGCATAGAAATGCCCGTCGTCTTTGGGCACTGGTCTACCCTAGGCTTATATCTGCAAGCGGATGTCATTGGGATTGATACAGGCTGTTTGTGGGGCGGTCAGCTTACCGCTATTCGCCTATCCGACCGAAAAATTGTCCAAGTCCCTAACAGTGATGGGGAATTACAGCCCTTTTGATACAGCGTCACGAATGGCTTCTTGGGCTTGTTTAGCGGTAGCAACTCGGCCTTGTTCAGCACTTTGTGCATGCGTAATCAGAGGCAAAAACTCACACTCTATACGCGTGCCTGTTTGACTTAAGAGCAACCACATATTTTGCAGCAGGCTTTGATCGCCCACAAAAGCGACTCGGGAACTGCGCTGCGCTCCATCATAAAAACGTAATGCCACCGGCTGTATATCTACGCCAGTGCTGATGGCGGCCTCGAATAAACTCGCGTAAAAATCCTGTACAGCCATCCCATCCGAGGTGGTGCCCTCTGGGAATAGCCCCACTGATTGGCCTTGAGAAAGTTTCGTCGTCATTTGCGTGGCCACGTGTTTGATGGCATGACGTTGGCTGCGCTCTATAAAGACCGTCCCAGCGCCTGCCACCAGCCAACCTAATATAGGCCAATTCCGGATTTCGCTTTTGGCCACAAAAGCAGTTGGTCTGACAGCACCCAACACAAAGATGTCTAACCACGACACGTGATTAAGCACCATGAGCAAAGGCCTGTCGACGATCGGGCCTCCCTCGTAGTGGGTTTGCACATCACAAATGGATAATAAACAGCGCGACCAACGTTGCTGAATCGCTTGTCGTTTAGGGAATCCTAAAAAGGGGAAAACCAAGGCCAGAATCAGCAGCCCAATCAGCACCAATGCAATAGCGGCACTCAGGCGCCAAACAAATCGTACTGCCTTCATACGCGCGGCTGATCCAACCAACGCTGAAGAATCACCGCTGCAGCAACCGCGTCATCGTCATCATGGTTCGCTAAAATGGCCTGGGCTTCCATACTGGAGCCGCGCTCATCCATCAGATGTACGGTTAAGCCATAACGGCCTTGAAGCTGATTCGCAAAACGCCTACAGCGTAATGAGGCGTATTGCTCTTCGCCCTCTGTGGTGAGGGGAAGCCCCACTACAATGGCATCGGGTTGCCATTCGTTGAGTAGGGACTCGATTTGCGCAAATCGCTCGACCTTAGTCACAGGTCGTAAGATGGTCAAAGGTCGAGCTTGATTAGTCAATGTATTTCCTAGGGCCACACCAATCTTTTTTAGCCCATAGTCAAAGCACAATAAGGTGCTGGCCGCATCAGGCATGACCCGCCGTCCCTGTTAACATAATCGGATCAATGCCTAGCTGGGCCAAAGCGGCGTGATACCGCTCTGCTGCAGGCACCTCAAATAAAATATCGGCATCTGCCTCGACGTGTAACCACGCCCCTTGTGCCATTTCCTCTTCGAGCTGACCGGCTCCCCAGCCGGCGTAGCCCAAAGTAACCAACAGATGATCTGGCCCACTGCCAGCAGCCACCTCTTGCAGCACATCTCGTGAGGTAGTGAGCGCTAAATCACCAATCACGATACTAGAGCTATAGTCACCTACCGGTGTGTGTAGCACAAAACCGCGATCGGTTTGCACCGGACCACCAAAAAACACGGGAAAGGCTTGGCGCACGCCGATCTCTAGGGAAAGCTCTAAATCAAGGCGCTTTAATAAATCCCCTACGGTCAAATCCATAGGTCGATTCACCACCACGCCTAGAGCCCCTTGATCATTGTGCTCACAGATATAAATCACCGTATCCGCCAAACTACCCCCTACCATGCCTGGCATAGCGACGAGCAGTTGACGAGAAAAATCGACCTGAGGCGTAGTGGATGAAGGAGTAGTCGTAGACATCAATAGATCCTCAAATCAGAAAGTAACGGTAAATATAGGTGTGATCTTAATCATGTGATCGTCGATTACACTTCAATCATTTCAAAATCCTCTTTACGAGCGCCACACTCTGGACACACCCAGTTCGGAGGAACGTCTGCCCACTTGGTACCCGGTGCGATACCTTCTTCTGGTAGACCAGCCTCTTCGTCGTAAATCCAACCACAGATTAAACACATCCATGTACTCATATCATACTCACTAAAAAAACAGGATTGCCCGCAAAGCGAAGCAATCTATTAAAATGAAAGGATAGTACCGAAAAAACATAGGTTTTGGCGATCTATCACGTCACTTTCATTCACGAATTATTGTTTCGTATTTATCTTAATGGCTGCCATGTTTGCAACCCCTCCGCCCGTGGTGCTGGTTTTTGCACCGTTAGACCCTACGGGGGCCATGTACCTGCCTGCCGACGCCATTAGTTGCGCCGCCTTAGGCTGCCATGCGCTTAGCATTGTGACCGCTACGCACATTCAAGACACCACCCACACCGAGCAAATCAAGCTGAGCTCGCCGGATTTGATCCACGACCAAATGCGCTGTCTTTTAGAAGACATCCAGGTCAGATGCATCAAAGCCGGGCCTATTTATAGCATTGATAGTGCTAGCGTTTTAGCGCAAGTTGCTGCAGATTACAGTCATTTGCCCTTGGTTTTACACCTGCAGTCCATTCCTGACGAAAGCATTGTAAACAATGATGCGGACGTAGATGAAATTACCGACGCTATTTTACATTTAGTACTGCCTCAAACCGATATTGTCATTGCAGATCAAACGCTTTTGAACCAATGGCAAGCCGACGGTTTACTTTCGGATCAAACCAACCCCATCACCAGCCTGCTTGATGCAGGCACTGATTGGGTGTTTTGCTCTTTGCCTGGCAACAAACAATCGGGGGTGTTGCACCAGCTGCATAACCAAGACGGTTTGCAACAACAATGGAGCAGTCCCGCCCAAGCTGATCGCTTACAGGACACTGAAGGCTTGCTCAGCACGGCCATCAGCAGTTATTTAGCGCATGGGGCCAGCATGCCAGAGGCCTGTGCTGCCGCCATCTACCATACAGATCAGGCCGCTACCCGCTCATTTCAAGCAGGAATGGGAAATCGCATTATCCATCAAGGCTTTAAGAACAGTTAATTCGCTATGACCACAACCTTACGCTTTCCCCGCGGCCTATATGGTATCACCCCCGAATGGGATGACACAGAAAAACTACTGCAGGCCATCCGTGCCGCTCACGAAGGCGGCCTCCAAGTATTACAATGGCGACGTAAACTCGCCGCGCCCGCGCTACACCAGCGTCAGCTTGAGGCCATTCAACAACTATGTATCGACCTAAAATTGCCATTGATTATTAACGATAACTGGCAACAGGCCCGCGACCTACACACCGCAGGTGCCCATCTAGGCCGAGAAGACGGGGTCTTA
>DUNB01000112.1 GCA_012839585.1 Alcaligenaceae bacterium
ATGGTACGGGTGCGAACCCAGCGGCGAATGCGGCCTTGTCTGACACGGCCTATGTATCAAATCGCTATCGTGTGGTGCAAACACGCTGGCATTCTGAACAAACACTGTAAGAGAGGGCGGTATGAATTACGAATGCATTAAATTTGAGCTCACAGAGACCACAGCCAAAATCAGCTTAAATCGTCCTGATAAATTGAACAGCTTCAGTGTGCAGATGCATACTGAGCTGGCCGATGCGTTGTCCAAGGTCGAAGCACAAGGCGTACGCGTGTTGTTGCTCACCGGCGAGGGACGCGGTTTTTGTGCTGGGCAGGACCTGTCTGAGCGTCAAATGAGTGAAGGCGAAGTGGACCTAGGTCATACCATCGAAACCTACTACGCACCCTTAGTGCGTCGTATACGCGCCATGCCTTGGCCTGTAGTGGTAGGGGTTAATGGTGTGGCAGCAGGTGCAGGGGCTAACTTGGCCTTGGCCGGCGATATTGTGATTGCCGCTGAGTCCGCTAGCTTCATTCAACCGTTTTGTCGTTTAGGTTTGTTGCCTGACACAGGTGGTACCTATTTCTTGCCCCGTTTGGTGGGCGAGGCGCGTGCCAAAGGTTTGGCCATGCTGGGTGACAAACTATCTGCCACCCAGGCAGCCCAGTGGGGTTTGATCTGGGAATGCGTTCCGAATGATGACTTTCCAGCACGCTTGGAAGCTCTGTGCGAACATTTCGCCAGTGCTCCTACCCGTGGCTTAGCGGCGTCTAAATACGTGATTCAGGCAAGCTTAAATAACAACCTAGATCAGCAATTGGATCTAGAACGTGATCAGATGCGTATTTTAGGCGCTAGTGCCGACTATGCCGAAGGCGTAGACGCCTTTATGAATAAACGTCAGCCACAATTTAAAGGGGAATAGGGATGACACTGCCTACAGATCCACAGCTTTTAGCAGAACATGTAACGGCTCATATGTATGCGAATGATACGGCCTCCCAAGCTTTGGGCGCGCGTATCCTTTCCGTGGGGCCGGGCAAGGCACGTATGGGCATGACCGTACGTGTTGACATGCTAAACGGACATAAAACCTGTCACGGCGGATTTATTTTTGCCTTGGCTGACAGTGCTTTTGCTTTTGCGTGTAACTCACGTAACTTAGCTACCGTAGCGGCTGGGTGTTCTATCGACTATGTGGCGCCCGCCTTTGAAGGCGATCAGCTTGAAGCCATCGCGACGGAGTATAACTTGGCTGGCCGCACTGGGGTGTATGACGTCGAGGTCGTTAATCAAAAGGGACAACGCATCGCGATATTCCGTGGTCGCTCGTATCGCTTACGCGGGGCCGTTGTTGAAGAATCTCAATCTAATTAGTAACAAAAAGTAGGGCAGGAGACTAGAAATGTCAGCTTCCACACAACAAGTTGGTAAAGACCGTATTGAACATGCTAGCCGTGATGAAATTCAGGCTTTGCAGTTAGAGCGCCTGAAATGGAGCCTTAAGCACGCTTATGACAATGTGCCGCATTACCGCAAGGCCTTTGACGAGGCTGGTGTGCACCCTAGTGACCTAAAGCAGCTCTCTGACCTCTCCAAGTTCCCTTTTACCACCAAACAAGACCTGCGGGATAACTACCCATTTGGTATGTTTGCGGTGCCGCGCGAGCAAATCTCTCGTATTCATGCCTCCAGCGGCACCACAGGTAAACCAACCGTGGTGGGTTATACCGCCAAGGATATTTCGAATTGGGCTGACTTAGTAGCACGTTCCTTGTGGGCTGCGGGCGGTCGTCCGGGTGATATTGTTCACGTGGCCTATGGTTATGGGTTGTTTACTGGGGGCTTAGGTGCTCATTATGGGGCAGAGCGCTTAGGCTGTTCTGTGGTCCCTATGTCCGGTGGTCAAACAGAAAAGCAAGTCCAGCTGATCACGGACTTTAAGCCTGATTTGATCATGGTGACCCCTTCCTATTTCTGCAACATTCTTGAGGAAATGGAACGTCAAGGGATAGACCCACACCAGAGCTCATTACGTATTGGGGTGTTTGGTGCGGAGCCATGGACTGGTCAGATGCGCGCGGATATTGAAGCACGTGCTGCGCTAGACGCTGTGGATATTTATGGTTTGTCCGAGGTGATGGGACCAGGGGTAGCCATGGAATGTGCTGAGACCAAAGACGGTCCCGTTATTTGGGAAGATCATTTCTATCCAGAGATTATCAACCCTGAAACCGGTGAGCCGGTCGAAGATGGCGAAGAGGGCGAATTGGTCTTTACCTCGCTAACCAAAGAGGCGATGCCTATCATCCGTTACCGTACGCGTGACCTCAGCCGCTTATTGCCGCCTACCGCACGTAGTATGCGTCGTATGGGTAAAATCACAGGGCGTAGCGATGATATGCTTATCATTCGTGGTGTGAACCTATTCCCCACACAGGTCGAAGAGCTCGTCCTAGGCATTCCAGAATTAGCTGCGCAATACCAGTTGATCGTAACCCGTAACGGCAATATGGATGAACTAGAGGTGCTGACCGAAATTCGTTCGGAATACGAGCATTTTGATCACGATCGCCGCGATGCTTTAGTCTCTCGATTGCGACAGGCGATCAAGAACAGCATTGGTGTGACCGCGCGGGTTCAGTTGCGTGATCCAGGCTTGGTTGAGCGCACAGTGACGGGTAAAGCACGTCGCGTCGTGGATTTACGCCCCAAAGCCTAAGCCACTACAACGCATTTAAACCGATATTGCTTTTGAGATAACCCTCAAAATGCTGAATAGCAATTCAGCTTTTTAGGGTTGTTTCATTCGTGATATCGGTTTTTTTGTGGACACGGGTTATGATGAGGTTTTGGTTATAGTAAAGAGATTCACGTGTCAGCCATAGCGGGAATAGGAACCGATATTATTTATATTTCGCGCATTCAGCGTGCGTATGAACGCTTTGGAGAGCGCTTTGTCGTGCGTATTCTCGGTGAACAAGAGCGCCAGGTTTTCGCGCGTCGTTATCAAAGAGATCCCCAGCGCGGATTGCGTTTTTTGGCGACGCGCTTTGCCGCCAAAGAGGCCTTCTCTAAAGCAATTGGTTTGGGTATGCGAATGCCTATGGCCTGGTCCAGAATGCAGACCCTGAATGCTCCCAGCGGTAAACCCATGGTGGTATTAAGTGGTGACTTAAAAAGCTGGTTTGAGACACGCTTTGGCACAGCACATATTACGTTGACGGATGAGTCCGATTTGGTGATGGCTTTTGCCGTGATCGAATCGTTACCCACCTCAGTTCAGACAGATCACAAGGAAAACTAAGTGGTAGATCAATATCTAGCTCCCGGCCCCGTTATGGTGGATGTAGAGGGTTATACGCTAACAGAGCAGGAAAAGAAACGATTGCAACACCCTTTAGTGGGCGGTGTGATTTTATTTGCTCGTAATTTTCAAAACCGTCAGCAGTTGCAACAGTTATGCGCTGAAATTCGCGCGGTCCGTGATCCAGCCTTGCTGATCGCCGTAGACCACGAAGGGGGGCGTGTACAACGCTTTAAAGACGATGGTTTTACTCATTTGCCTGCCATGCGTGAGTTGGGTCGGATTTGGGATAGCGATCCGTCCTTAGCCGTGAAGCTAGCGAATGCTGTGGGCTACATTTTGGCCACAGAGTTACGCGCCTGCGGTGTGGACCTGAGTTTTACTCCCGTTTTGGACCTGGATTATGAATGCAGTGAGGTCATCGGTAATCGAGCTTTCCACTCAAATCCTCAGACCGTAGCACGTCTAGCCGAGGCCTTATCACATGGTTTGCAGCAGGCCGGCATGGCCGCTTGTGGTAAACATTTTCCAGGTCATGGCGCCGTCGAGGCGGACTCCCACCATGAAATTCCCGTGGATAACCGAGATCTAGAAACCATCTTAGAAAACGACGCGGCCCCTTATGGATGGCTGGGCGGTACGGTGATTCAGGCGGTGATGCCAGCACACGTGATTTACCCACAGGTGGATGATAAACCCGCTGGTTTTTCATCTATTTGGATTAAACGTATACTGCGACAAGCCTTGGCCTACAACGGCATGGTGTTCTCGGATGACCTCACTATGGAAGGCGCTACCGTTGCCGGGGATATCTTGGCACGTGCGAACGCGGCCTTAACCGCAGGCTGTGATATGGTTTTGGTGTGTAATCGTCCTGATTTGGCCGACGAACTGTTAGCGCGCCTGGATTGGACCATGCACGAAGACTCGTTACAGCGCCTCAATCACTTACATCCTATCGATTCCGCTTTAGACTGGGATACCCTACAAACCGATGACCACTACCAGCAAGCCCAGCAACTTCGATCTGAGTACTTTTCTACGTCAGCTCCCTAACCTGCCCGGTGTTTACAGGCATATTAGTGCCGAAGATGAGGTGCTGTATGTGGGTAAGGCGCGCGACTTAAAAAAGCGCGTCTCATCGTACTTTCAAAAGAACCTCAGCAGTCCGCGTATTGCGCAGATGGTCAAACAGGTTGTCCGTATCGAAACCACGGTCACCCGCTCTGAGGCGGAAGCCCTAATATTAGAAAACAACCTGATTAAGCGCTTACAGCCTCGCTATAACATTTTGTTTAGGGACGACAAGTCCTACCCGTATTTGCAGTTTAGTGCACATGAAACCCCTCGTATTGCGTATTTCAGGGGAAATACGAATCAACCAGGTCGGTTTTATGGTCCTTATCCCAATGCGTGGGCCGTGCGTGAAAGCATACAGATTTTGCAAAAAGTATTCCGACTACGTAGTTGCGAAGACGGGGTGTTTGCCAATCGCTCTAGGCCTTGTTTGTTGCATCAAATCCGACGTTGTTCCGCACCCTGTGTGGGCTTAATCAGTCCCTTGGAGTATCAAGCCGATGTAGAGCGAGCCCAGCAGTTTCTCGATGGGGACTCGGCGGGGGTGATGGGACAGTTAGAAAAACGGATGCTAGAGGCCTCTGAGCAGTTAGCCTTTGAGCAAGCCGCACTTTTTCGTGATCAGATGAAAGCCTTGGCCTCTATTTTGCAACAGCAAAATATGGAAAGTCACAGCAATGAGGACGTGGA
This sequence comes from Alcaligenaceae bacterium, assembly GCA_012839585.1. GTDB lineage: Bacteria > Pseudomonadota > Gammaproteobacteria > Burkholderiales > Burkholderiaceae_B > Paenalcaligenes. Next base: position 5,054 of record DUNB01000112.1, read on the forward strand.
TATCATTGCAGTGGTGGCTGCAGGGGGGCGGGTTTGCGTCAACCTGGCCATGGTTCGTGGTGGTCGCCATTTGGGTGATCGGGCTTTTTTTCCTACGCAAACCAAAGACATGGACTTGACCCAGGTGGTCGAGGCCTTTGTGAGTCAACACTATATAGAGCGTCCTTTACCGGCTGTGTTAGTTAGTACGCATGCGATTGCGGATCAAGGACTCTTAGATATGCTGGCGGAACAATCCGGCATGAAAACGCGCGTTCTGACTCGACCTCAAGGCACACGAAAAAGCTGGCTAGAACAGGCCGTGGCTAATGCAGAGCTCGCTTTGGCCCGTATGCTTGATGAGTCCATGAGTCGTGCAGCCCGTACTTTAGCTTTAGCCGAGGAGCTGGGTTTAGATACCGATGCGGACAGCCTTGAAAAACTACACATAGAGGGCTTCGATATTAGCCATACCGCGGGGGAGGCTACCCAAGCCTCTTGTGTGGTGTATAAAAATCATGCCATGCAGCCGGCGTTGTATAGACGCTACAATATTGCGGGAATTACCGAGGGCGATGACTACGCTGCGATGCGTCAGGTGCTACAGCGCCGTTTTGCGCGCGTTGCAGAAGGCTTAGCTGAGCTACCTCATGTAGTATTAATAGATGGCGGCAAGGGACAGCTCAATATCGCTAAATCGGTGTTTGCGGATCTGGGCTTAGATCAGCGCGTACTGGTTGGGGTGGCCAAAGGTGAAGCGCGTAAAGTGGGTTTGGAAACCTTGTTTTTTGCCGACGAGCGGCCAGAGGTGGCTCTGGGCGTGGGTTCTGCCGCGCTGATGCTAGTGGCAGAAATCCGAGATGAAGCGCACCGTTTTGCGATTACTGGTATGCGGGCCAAGCGCGCTAAGACCCGAAACATTTCACGTTTAGAGGACATTGATGGGGTAGGGCCAAAACGTCGGCAACGGCTCTTGGCTCGATTTGGGGGGCTATCCGGTGTTACAAATGCCAGTATCGACGACTTAGCCTCTGTGGAAGGAATTTCTGCAGCCCTAGCAGAACGTATCTATTTTGCGTTACGCTAGGACGTACGCTGTTACTTTTTTGGTTGAGTTATGCCCTTTAATTTGCCTATTGCCCTAACTTGGGGGCGTATCGTTTTTATTCCGCTGATCATCGTGCTGTACTATGTGCCGCACGGATGGTTGTCTGAACCCTTGCGCGACACCATCGCCGCCAGTGTGTTTATTGTGGCAGCGATTACCGATTGGTTAGATGGTTATCTGGCCAGAAAGTGGAATCAAACCTCTGCTTTTGGTGCCTTTTTGGATCCAGTGGCCGATAAACTGATGGTAGCAGCGGCTCTGTTATTGCTACTTAAAATTGGCCGCGTTGACACCGCAATCGCATTTATTATTATTGGTCGCGAAATCACCATTTCCGCCTTGCGCGAGTGGATGGCTAAAATTGGAGCCAGCGCCAGTGTGGCGGTCAGCTGGTTAGGCAAGTTTAAAACCACGGCGCAAATGGTGGCGATTCCGTGTTTGCTTTACTACCAAGATCTCTATGGGGTGTCTACCGCCTTATTAGGACGCATATTGATCATTGTTGCGGCCATTTTAACCGTATGGTCTATGTGCTATTACCTTAAAAAGGCTTGGCCTGAAATTTTGAGACGTAGTCGATAGCACGAATATGGAAATGACGGCATCGAGCCCGACTCAGTTAAAACGACGAGATTGGCGCATTATTTTATTGCTGGGATTGATTCATGCCAGCTCGCATTTCTATCAGCTCATCTTGCCTACGCTGTTTTGGTATTTAAGTCGTGACTTTGGTTATGACTACGTGCAGCTTGGTTTTTTGGTGACCTGTTTTTTTATGGTGTCGGGGCTAGGGCAGGCCTCATCCGGTATTTTGGTGGATCGCATCGGACCAGCACCGGTGATGTTTTTTGGTTTAGGGGCTTTTGTGGTCTCCGGCGTGCTGTTGGCAATATCACCAAACTATGGCGTGCTCTTGCTTGCCGCCTTGGTCGGTGGGGCAGGCAATGCTATTTTTCACCCAGTCGATTACTCCATCATTAATCATCAAGTTAGCCCCGAACGCTTAGGCCATGCTTTTAGCATGCACGGTTTAACCGGTTATTTAGGCTGGGCCGCCACGCCTTTATTTATTACGGGCTTAAGTGCTTTATTTGGTTGGCGTGTGGCCATTTTGATTGCTGCTGCGCTCATGGCGACTCTGTTGATCGTCGCTATTTGGCAAAGAGAGCTCTGGGGCCAGACCCAACAACAAACGGTAGACGCGACAGCACCTAAGGCTTCCGTCAAAGAAACCGTGCTTGCCTTAATTAAACAACCCACCTTGTGGGGTGCGTTTTTGTTTTTTGCTTTTGGCACGGTTGCCTTGTCAGCCATACAGAACTACACCATCCCCCTTTTGTCCTCTGTGTATGGGATTTCGCAGGTGATTGCAGGCACTACCTTGTCGGCTTATATGGTAGCGGCGGCGGCAGGAATGGCAGCGGGTGGTTTTTTAGTCGGCGCCACTCCTAATACCGAACGCACTGTTTTTGTCACCTTGTGTTTGGCCGGAGCATTGATGCTGCTTTTGGCCTTAAATATAGTCAGCTCAACCCTAGCGATGGTGCTGGTAGTGATGGCAGGTTTTATGTCCGGTGTGGCCGCTCCATCACGCGACATGCTGATACGTCGTATTACACCCAAAGGGTCCACGGGTACGGTGTATGGTTTGGTTTATTCGGGAATGGATGTGGGGGCTTCGATTGCGCCCATCGTGTTTGGCTACATGATCGACGCACAGTTTGAGCGTGGCCCGTGGTTTGGTGCCACCTTTGCCTTTGTGATGTCGGCCGTGTTGGCTGTTGCTGTTGCTCAGGCCGCCAGCCGCGCCAAACACGTCTAATAGGCTGCGACCTAAAAAGACGCTACGACTCAGCAGATCAAAAAAACGATAACTGTAGAGCTCAATGTGAACTGGCCCCAAGCAATTAGATTGATATCTAAGCGCTTGGGGCCAGTTTGGTTTTTGGAGCCTTTATTGTCTAGCTGTGCGCAGATCGACCACTTGTTTCGGGTGACTACTGCGCCACGGGTTAATGTCTAAGCCGCCGCGACGTGTATAGCGTGCCATCACAAAGAGTTGTTCGGGCTGACAATGCGCCATGATATCGCTGTAGATTCTTTCTACACAGTGCTCATGAAATTCTGTGTGCTTTCTAAAAGAGACGATATATCGCAACAGTGATTCTGGCTGAATCGCTTGGCCGGTGTATTGAATTTGCACTGTTCCCCAGTCTGGCTGACCCGTTACCGGGCAGTTAGACTTGAGTAAATGAGACACCAAGATCTCATTCGTCTTGGTTTCGTTGGCTGCTACCTCTAAGAGCGCAGGATTGGGCGTGTAGTCATTTATCTCTATATCTAACTGATCAATCACCGTGCCCTCTAGAGAGCCCAAGGCAGGGCCTTCATAAGGGTCCAATGGATAGAGTGAGACCTCCACAGGAGCACCTGCCGTGGCACTCAGGTCCTGCATCATGTGTTTTTTTACAGCCTCGATGCTTTCAAAATGGCTCTCATTAAACGAGTTTAAGTACAGCTTAAAGGATTTAGACTCAATTAAAGAGGGGCTATTCCAAGGCACACTAAAACGTCCTACCGCCACAATCGGCTTACCCTTTGGGTTTAGCCAAGAGATTTCATAGGCATACCAAATATCCGCCCCATACCACTGACTTGGCAACACCAGTGCCTCGCGGTTCGTTTGACGCGCGATAGGGAAAAGCACACTGGGATCATAGCGCGATGGATAGTTAACGTCTTGACCGAGTGGTGAGTGAATCAAAGAGGAAGTATTCATGACTGACAACATCGTGATAAGAAGAATAAGTCATCATTATCCCACATTGTGGGAATACGGTCTTACCTAGTGGAAAAGGGCTGTTGCTGTGCACCAAAATGATTTTTCATAAAGAGGGTTTTTGTTTCACATCTCGAAATGGTGAGGGTAACTCATTGATTTTATTATTTAAAAAATACAGTCTTATATAAGATATAAGTGTTGATCGCGATGCCGTATTTACGTATGATTTTAATCATACAAACAACGCATTTATTTATTCATAAAAGGAGATCAGTCATGAATCATCGCGAGACAGACATTCGTCAATTACAAAAAGAGTGGGCAGAGAATCCGCGCTGGCAGGGTATCAAACGTAATTACAGCGCTGAAGATGTAGTTCGTTTGCGTGGTTCATTGGTAGAGGAGCACACCTTAGCGCGTCGTGGGGCCGAAAAGCTTTGGAAGCTCTTGCACGAAGAACCCTTTATCAATAGTTTGGGTGCGCTAACGGGTAACCAAGCGATGCAACAGGTGAAAGCCGGACTTAAGGCCATTTACCTTTCTGGCTGGCAGGTTGCAGGCGATGCGAACTTATCGGCAGAGATGTACCCAGACCAGTCTTTGTACCCGATTAACTCTGTTCCTACCGTAGTCACGCGCATTAATAATACGTTGCGCCGCTGTGATCAAATTCAGTGGTCTGAAGGCGTGAATCCTAGCGATGAGGGTTACATCGATTACTTTGCCCCCATCGTAGCGGATGCCGAAGCTGGTTTTGGTGGTGTGCTGAACGCGTTCGAGCTGATGAAAGCCATGATCAACGCGGGCGCCTCTGGCGTTCACTTCGAGGATCAGTTAGCATCAGTGAAAAAATGCGGTCACTTGGGCGGAAAAGTACTGGTTCCTACACGCGAAGCCATTGCTAAACTCACCGCGGCACGTTTAGCAGCTGACGTGATGAATGTGCCTACACTGATTTTGGCACGTACGGATGCGGATGCGGCTGATTTGGTGACCAGTGATGTGGATGATAACGACAAACCGTTCATCACAGGTGAGCGTACCGTAGAGGGCTTTTTCCGTACCAAAGCAGGTATCGAGCAAGCCATTTCTCGTGGGTTGGCTTATGCCCCGTATGCGGATTTGATCTGGTGTGAAACCGCAACCCCTGACTTAGACTATGCTCGTCAGTTTGCAGAGGCTATCCATCGTCAGTTCCCTGGCAAATTGTTGGCTTATAACTGCTCGCCTTCATTTAACTGGAAGAAAAACTTGGATGATGCCACCATTGCTTCGTTCCAGCGTGAACTAGGTGCGATGGGCTATAAATACCAGTTCATTACCTTGGCCGGCTTCCACGCGTTGAATTATGGTATGTTTGATTTGGCTTACGGTTACGCCCGTGAAAACATGACGGCTTTTGTTAACTTACAAGAGCGTGAGTTTGCTTCTGTGGATCGTGGTTTTACAGCGGTACGCCACCAACGTGAAGTCGGCACAGGCTATTTTGATGCGGTGACCCAAACCATCGAGGGCGGTCAGTCATCTACCACTGCCTTAGAAGGCTCCACCGAGGCAGCTCAGTTTTAACTGAATTGATTAAAGACAAGGCAGTACCTGTGATTTAGTCGTAGTCTAGAGGCCCCTAGGATTAATCCCCTAAGGGCCTCATTGTTATGAGCTCTTAGTTAGAGCAATTTGTTTACACTGGGTCTAAAAGCTATATTCTTCTTTGCTATAATATAGTGGTATCTATGCGCCCTTATTCGATTTTCTCCATTCCTGATGACCTCTCTGCTACCGATCGCTTGCATCGGAGGCGGATGCTCGCCCGTTTGGGGCTGGCTTGGTTGATGATGATGCAGGTGATGACCTTAGCTTTCCCGGGCTATTTGCGCTCAGAGGCCATGCAGCCCGATACCTTGGAAACCCTCGATAAGGCGATTTATCTGATGAACTGGGCGGCTTTGCTGTTGACCGTTCCAGTCATGATGTATTGCGCTATTCCTATCTGGAGTGGTGCTTGGAAAAGTTTAAGACAAGCCAAAGTCGGTATGGATGTGCCGGTTGCGCTTGGTATTATTGTGGCCTTTGTTCCCAGCGTCTATGCCACTTGGGTAGGGCAGGGCGAGGTTTATTTTGATTCCGTCACGATGTTTGTGGCTTTTTTGCTGACAGCTCGCTATCTTGAGCTTTGTGCTCGTCAGTCCATTACTCGTGGCAAGGCCCACGAATATATCGAAACATTACGTACTACCTTGACCCAACACTCGAACCAATTAGCTTTTTGGTTCGTATCCATACAGGTGGTGCTCGCTATCCTCTTTGGTGTGGCGTGGTTTTATTATCGTCCCGATCATGCCATTGCCGTCGTTGTTGCCCTCTTTGTCATGAGCTGCCCTTGCGCGCTCTCTATGGCGGTACCTACCGCTGTTGCTTCCGCACATGCTGGTATTAGTGTAAAACCAACCGAAACACAGACCGATCTGCAGATTGTGGCAGACCGTACTTCATCGATTTCCAAACAAAATTTGTATGGCTCTATAGCTTGGCATCTCTTAATGACGCCTTTGGCTGCTATAGGTTTGATCGCTCCTTGGGTCGCAGCTATCTCAATGCTGTTATCTTCTCTATTAGTTGCTTATAATTCGTGGCGTCTATATCGTCAACGACTAACCCAAGCCGCTCAACTTGCTGCTAACCCAACGGTGTAATTATGCTCGATTCGATGCTGTTATTAATCCCGTTGTCTTTGCTATTTGTGCTGTTTATCGCCGTAGCATTGTGGTGGGCTGTGTTTTCAGGTCAATTCGAAGACGCCAATAAAGAGGGTGAAGCCATACTTAAGGATGATGATAGTACCAACGCAGACCCATAAGGTCTGCCCACCATCATCAGGCATAAGTTAATCATCATGGGCTAGAATCAGCGCTTGGTGATCAACTTATGGATGTAGTATGAAAGCATTATGTCGCATTGCGCCTAATGCTCCGAGCAGTGGACAAGTACGGTTCGGTTATTAGTTTGTTTTAACATTTGTCAAAAGAGGGGAAGCAAATGGGCACTTCCGATGTTGTCGGAAAACAGGCCGAAGTCTTCAACTACGGAGTCGTGCGACAGTTCGCTGTCATGTCTGTAGTGTGGGCGGTAGTTGGTATGGGGGTCGGGGTTCTGATCGCCCTGCAACTCATCTGGCCTGAGTTAAACTTTGAGACACCTTGGTTCACGTATGGGCGTATTCGTCCCTTACATACGAACTTGGTGATTTTTGCTTTTGGTGGTAGTGCGCTTTTTGCCACATCCTATTACATAGCACAACGTACCTGTCAAACACGTTTGTTTGCTGGCGGTTTGGCTGCTTATACGTTTTGGGGTTGGCAGATTGCAATGGTTGGCGCTTTGCTCACCTTGCCACAAGGCTTTAATAGCAGTAAAGAATACGCCGAATTAGAATGGCCGCTGGATTTGCTCATTCTAACGGTTTGGGTCTGTTACATCATTGTGTTTTTTGGCACGCTGGTTAAGCGTCGCGTAAGCCACATTTATGTAGCGAACTGGTTCTTTGGTGCGTACATTATCGTGATTGCGGTATTGCACATTTTCAACAACATGGAACTACCCGTTTCGTTGTGGAAGTCTTACTCAGCTTATTCTGGGGTACAAGACGCGATGGTGCAATGGTGGTATGGACATAACGCAGTGGGCTTTTTCTTGACCACTAGCTTCTTGGGGATGATGTATTACTTTGTGCCCAAACAAGCCGAGCGTCCTATTTACTCTTACCGTTTATCCATTGTGCACTTCTGGGCCTTGGCATTTACGTACATGTGGGCGGGTTCGCACCACTTGCATTACACCTCCTTGCCTGACTGGACTCAGTCACTAGGGATGGCGTTCTCCTTGATTCTATTGGCTCCTTCTTGGGGCGGTATGATCAACGGTATTATGACCTTGTCTGGTGCTTGGCATCGCCTCCGCACAGATCCTATCTTGAAGTTCCTCGTTGTTGCCGTCTCTTTCTACGGGATGTCCACTTTCGAAGGTTCCATGATGGCGATTCGCACGGTTAACTCCTTGTCTCACTACACCGACTGGACCGTAGGTCACGTACACTCTGGTGCGTTGGGTTGGGTGGCAATGGTAACGTTTGGTTCCTTGTACTATATGATTCCACGCTTGTATGGCCGCACTGCGATGGCACAGCCTAAGTGGGTAGAGCTGCATTTCTGGCTCGCAACCCTAGGTGTGGTGCTTTACATTGCTGCTATGTGGATCTCCGGTGTGATGCAGGGGCTAATGTGGCGTGCCACAGGTGAAGACGGTATGTTGATTTACAGCTTTGTCGAAGGCGTAAAAGCTACCTACCCCTTCTATGCAATTCGTGCCTTAGGCGGTGTGATGTTCTTATCTGGCGCTACGTTGATGCTAGTTAATACACTCATGACCATCAAAGGTCAGCCACGCGTTAACCCCGTGGTACCTTTGAAAAACCCAGGCGCTCGTGAACCGGGCTTAGTTGGCCCTGCCGAAGTAGCTGCAGGCTAAGGATAGATCAATGTCTAACGAGAAGAAAAAGTTTTTTTCCCATGCTACGGTGGAAACGAACGTAGGCCTTTTGATGATTTGTACCTTCATCGTGATTGCGATGGCGGGTCTAGTACAAATTGTGCCTTTGTTCTTCCAGCACTCCACAACCACTCCTACTGAAGGTGTGACTCCTTACGAACCCTTACGCCTAATCGGTCGTGATATTTATATTCGTGAAGGTTGTGTGGGCTGTCACTCCCAGCAGATTCGTATGCTGGAGTCCGAAGTACGCCGTTACGGTCCTTACTCCTTAGCGGGTGAGTCCGTCTACGATCACCCATTCCTATGGGGCTCCAAACGAACCGGTCCTGATTTGGCTCGTGTGGGCGAACGTTACACAGACGAGTGGCATCGTATTCACTTACGTAACCCACGCGATGTCGTACGCGAGTCCAACATGCCTGCGTACCCTTGGTTAGAACGCAACTCGGTCGAAGGCTGGGACGTTCAAAAACGTATGGAAGTCTTACGCAAGTTAGGCGTGCCATATACAGACGAGCAAATTGCTAAAGCTCCGGAAGCCCTTAAAGGCAAAACCGAAGAAGACGCAGTTGTCGCTTATCTACAAGGTTTGGGAGTCCAAGGTCGCGCAGCTGCTGAAGCCGCGGTGGCCGAAGGGAGACACTAATGGTTGGCATCTTAAATGGTATTGCCACAGCCCTAGCCCTAATCACCTTTTTGGGGATTGTGGTGTGGGCGTGGTCTAGAGGCCGATCAAAGGCTAACCATGATGCATCGATGCTGCCTTTCGACCTGCCCGATGAAGGGCAGGACGAAAAGCAGAAAGTAGAGGATTCGAATGAGTGATTTTACTAGCGTAGGCTGGAGCATTTGGATTGTCACCATCGCCCTAGGTGGCGTGGCGTTCTGTCTATTTGTTTTATTCAGCCAAATGAAAGGTCAAGCCAAAAAAGGCGAGAAGATCAGTGATACCGGCCATATTTGGGACGGCATCACGGAATACGATACACCACTACCCCGCTGGTGGATTTCGATGTTCCTTATCCTGACCGTGGTGGCTTTGGGTTATTGGGTCTTGTATCCTGGGCTAGGAACCTTTAAAGGTTTGCTAGATACCAACCAAGCCAAAGAAGTCCGTGCAAACCAGGAAAAAATCGAGGCGATGGTTCAGCCGGTATTCCAAAAATATGCGGAAATGCCGATTGAAGACATTGCTAAAGACGATGAGGCACGTGCTATTGGGCAGCGTTTGTTCCTAAACAACTGTGCGCAGTGTCATGGTTCCGACGCACAAGGTAGCCCATCTTTCCCGAACTTGACGGACAGCTCTTGGTTGTGGGGTGGTGAGCCAGAGAAAATCTTGCAAACCATCACCAATGGTCGTCGTGGCATCATGACTGCCCATAAAACATTAATGACCCCAGCACAAGCTTCTGACATTGCTCAGTACGTTCGCTCTTTGAACGAATTGGCGCATGACCAGACGCGCGTGGTTCCTGGTAAAAAAATGTTTGATCAGTTCTGTGTGGCCTGTCACGGTGCTGAAGCCAAAGGAAATCCGTTGTTAGGTGCGCCTGACTTAACGGATGGTGCCTGGTTGTATGGCAGTTCAGAAGAAACCATCGTGTATGGTATTTTGAACGGTCGTGATAACCAAATGCCGGCTCAAAAAGATCTTTTGTCTCCAGAGCAAATCCGCGTATTGGCTGGTTGGGTATGGGGTTTGTCTAACGTAGACAAATAATCCTCTTGACCACTTATTAACATATAAAGGTTTAGTATCATGAGCAGTGAAGCTCCCAAAGCACCAGAAAACGGTCCAGACAAAAACCAAGCCCCGGCTTGGCAGCCTCCTCGACTGGAACAAAAGGAGCCGAGCAGAGCTTCACCGCAATTGGAAAAAATCTTAGCGGATGGTCACGGCAAAATTTACGCTCGTTCTGTTAAAGGGACCTTCGACAGAATTCGTGTTCTGATGGTTTTCCTCACGCAAATCATTTTTTATGGTTTGCCGTGGTTACAGTGGAACGATCGTCAAGCCGTATTGTTTGATCTTGGAGCCAGAAAATTCTACCTATTCGGTATGGTTTTATGGCCCCAAGATGTCATTTACCTTGCAGTTTTACTGATTATCTCCGCTTATGCGCTGTTCTTGTTTACAGCCATAGCCGGACGGCTATTCTGTGGCTATGCCTGTCCGCAGACGGTGTATACCCAGATTATGATGTGGATTGAGCGTAAGGTCGAAGGCGATCGCGTAGCGCGTATTCGACTTGACGAGCAACCCTGGAACGCGAAAAAGATACGCGTTAAATTCACTAAACATAGCTTATGGATCTTAGTGGCGCTTTGGACGGGTTTTACGTTCATTGGCTATTTCGCCCCGATTCGTGAGTTACCTGGCCACTTTATGTCGTTGACTCTAGGTCCATGGCAGTGGTTCTGGTTCTTTCTATATAGCGCAGCGACCCTAAGCTTTGCTGGCTTTTTGCGCGAATCAATTTGTAGGTATGCATGCCCTTATGCGCGCTTCCAAAGTGCGATGGTGGATGATGATACCTTTGTGGTTAGCTATGACTATGTGCGCGGCGAACCGCGTGGCGCACGCTCTAAAAAAGTCGACCCGGCTGAAAAAGGATTGGGCTCCTGTATTAATTGCAGCCTGTGTGTGCAGGTTTGTCCGACCGGTATTGATATACGCGAAGGTCTGCAATATATGTGTATTGGATGCGGGGCCTGCGTGGATGTGTGTAATCAGGTCATGGAAAAAATGGATTACGCTCCAGACCTCATCCGTTATACCTCGGGTAATGCCGTTAGCCAGGGGCTAACTCAGCAACAAGCGCGCAAACGTGTGTTTAGACCACGAGTATTGATCTACATCGCCTTGTTAGCAGTGGTGACAGGCTTACTGGCGTTTTCTATGTTGACGCGTGAAACGCTCAAAATGAATATTATTCGTGACCGAGGCCTACTAGGTCGCGAAGTCGCCGGTGGTCTGATTGAAAACGTATATCGACTACAATTAGCTAATACCTCTGAAGAATCTGTAACTCTGCAGCTATCGGCAGATGGTATCGCCAATATTCAAATTAAGCGTGCAGACAATGGTAGCGATACCTTTGTGTTGCCCGCTGCAACCACTGAGCAAGTGCCCGTTGTGGTACAGATTCCGTATGACAGTGGCTTATCTAATGGGATGCATGAAATCAAAATCCATGCTAAAGCTACCTCTGAATCTAAGCGTGATTCTGTCACCTCAGATACCTCCAATTTTTATATTCCAAAATAAAGGAACCTGTGATGCGCGAAGCCCTAAGAGAAGACACCCAGCCTTGGTATAAAGAGCCGTGGCCGTGGATATTAATGTCAGGCCCAGCGATAGTGGTGGTGGCATGTATTTTCACTATTTACCTGGCCTTTAGTAACTTTGATCAGCCTTTGTCTGGTGCCGTAAAAAAAGGTTTGCAGGTATTGCCTCAAAGCCAAGTGGAGCAAACCGAAACAGCGTCGGAAAAATAAATCGGTTGTGACTAAAGTGATATTTTCACTGTTGATGCAACTGCCTTAGGAATAAAAAAACCATCGTTAAATGACGATGGTTTTTTTATGTGGCCGCGGTGAGCGATAAAAATCTGCTAATAGCGGTGCCGTATAAGCTTGTTGATCAGAATATGTCTGAGCTCTAGGTCAATAGGCGTGCGATGGGCATTCTGTGCCGGCTAAAACATGCAGAGCCGGCAGGTTGAGCAGCTTTACCTCGCGCTGTTGGATTTGCAACAAACCTTCTCGGGCGAAACGTGAAAAGAGACGGCTGACGGTTTCTAAGGTTAAACCCAAAAAGTTACCGATTTCTTCTCGACTCATGCGTAATAAAAATTCGTAGGGTGAATAACCCAGGGCCGTTAGGCGATCCGACATATTTAATAAGAAGGCGGCCAAGCGTTGTTCAGAGCGTAGTGCCCCCAAGGTCATCATAATGCTATGGGAGCGATTGATTTCTTTGCTCATGAGTCGACGTAACTGCGTCTGTAGTACAGGAAGCTGCATGGCAAGACGGTCAAAGTCATCGAGTCGCATGACACAGACCTCGCTGTCTTCGAGAGCAATGGCGTGTGAAACGTGCTTGTTATCCAGCAAACCATCCATGCCTGCGATTTCACCAGGTAATAAAAAACCAGTGATTTGGATCTGGCCGGTGGCGTCCTCAAGCTGCGTTTTTATACTACCTGAGCGTAATGCGTAGACCGCCTCAACCTTGTCCCCCAAATGAAACAGTGGAGAGCCCTTTGTTAGGCGGATGCGCTCTTGTATGACTTCGTCGAGTTTACTGAGCTCAGGTGCAGGCATGCCCAAAGGTAAACAAAGCTCGCTCAACATACAGGTTGAGCAACGCATTGATTCTGCGGTCATGGGTATACGTTTTTGCATGAGTTGTTATAGCTCCAGCGAATAAAGAGTGTATGCCTTGAGGCAAATCAAGGTTAATTGTAGCTTTATCTGTGTCTAATAAGGATTTGCTCTGTGCTTTTGTGGGGAAATGCGACTTTATTTGGACAGCTAGAAGCTTTAAGTCTCGACTTTTACCCTGTTCTGTTGTTTTTTTGTGACGCACAGAGTTTTGTCTGTAAAAAGTTAGTTGTTTGATCGACTCTTGAAAAATGCGATTTCGCCTAGATATAGAAACTAATAGAAAAACATAAGCACGGTTTGCGGTAGTTAGATATATCACGCAGGGCTGTGCCATTTTTATAGGTTAAGACACCTTATGCGTATAGATAAATTAACAACACAATTTCAAATGGCTTTGGGTACTGCACAAACCTTAGCCATCCAAGGTAAACATGCTTACCTAGAGCCCGCCCATGTGGTGATGGCGCTTTTAGAGGATACCGATTCCGGAGCAAACAGCTTGTTGGCTCGCGCTGGTGCAGCGGTGCCGCGTTTGAAAAACGAATTAACTAGTTATTTGGCTGCGCTGCCTCAGGTAGAGGGGGGCGAAAGCAATTTGCGTCTTAGCCGCGAACTACAAAATGCCCTGGCAGAGGCAGATAAAGACGCCACCCAGCGCGGCGACACCTATGTAGCCAGTGAATTGTTTTTACTTGCCGTGGCCAAGGACAAAGGTCGCATAGGGCAAATTTTGCGTGATGCGGGCTTGCAGCAAAAAGCGCTTGAGTCAGCGATTACTGCCGTGCGTGGTGGTGCCAATGTGACGGATGCCGAAGGTGAATCGAACCGCGAGGCCCTGTCCAAATACACCACAGACTTAACTGAGCGCGCACGCTTAGGAAAACTCGACCCTGTGATTGGGCGTGATGATGAAATTCGTCGCTCCATTCAAATTTTACAGCGCCGTACCAAAAACAACCCTGTACTGATTGGGGAACCCGGGGTAGGTAAAACCGCCATTGTAGAGGGGTTGGCTCAACGTATAGTCAATAATGAGGTGCCAGAAAACCTCAAAGGCAAACGCTTGCTAGTGTTGGACTTGGCAGCTTTACTAGCAGGAGCCAAATTCCGTGGTGAATTTGAAGAGCGTCTAAAAGCGGTGCTAAAAGAGCTCGCACAAGACGAAGGACAAACCATTCTTTTCATCGACGAAATTCATATGGTGGTGGGTGCTGGCAAGGCCGATGGGGCGATGGACGCGGGCAATATGCTCAAGCCGGCCTTAGCCCGTGGTGAAATCCACTGTATAGGTGCCACAACCCTAGATGAGTACCGTCAATATATTGAAAAAGATGCGGCCTTAGAGCGTCGCTTCCAACGCGTTCAGGTAGATGAGCCAGATGTGGCCTCCACCATTGCGATTTTGCGTGGTCTACAAGAGCGTTATGAGCTACACCATGGGGTAGCGATTACAGACCCCGCCATTGTGGCAGCCGCAGAGCTCTCAAACCGCTACATTACCGATCGCTTCTTGCCGGATAAGGCCATTGACCTCATTGACGAGGCGGCGGCACGGATTCGTATGGAGATCGACTCCAAACCCGAGGTCATGGACCGCTTAGATCGCCGTATGATTCAGTTGAAAATTGAACGCGAGGCGGTGCGCAAAGAAGAAGACGATGCGTCTAAAAAACGCCTGCAAGCCATCGAGGATGAGCTTTCCGCTTTACAGCGCCAATACGATGACTACGATCAGATTTGGAAGTCAGAAAAGGCTGCCGTACAAGGAACGCAGTCCATCAAAGAGGAAATCGAAGCATTGCGTGCACAAATGGCTGAATATCAGCGTAAAGGGCAGTTTGAAAAACTGGCCGAGCTGCAATACGGCCAGTTGCCTCAATTAGAAGAACGTTTAAAGTCAGCCGAGCAAAATAAAGAGCAGACCGCAGAAAGCGACAGACCTAAACTACTACGCACACAGGTAGGGGTAGAGGAAATCGCCGAGGTGGTATCACGTGCAACAGGGATTCCCGTGGCACGAATGATGCAAGGTGAAAGAGAAAAACTCTTGCAGATGGAGTCGCATTTACATCAACGCGTGATTGGTCAAAACGAAGCCGTCACCTTGGTGGCCGACGCGATCCGTCGTTCTAGAGCTGGCTTGGCCGACCCAGGGCGTCCTTATGGTTCTTTCCTGTTTTTGGGTCCAACCGGTGTAGGTAAAACCGAGTTAACCAAAGCCTTGGCTGGCTTTTTATTCGACTCTGAAGACCACCTAATCCGCATTGATATGTCGGAGTTTATGGAAAAGCACTCAGTGGCTCGTTTAATTGGTGCGCCTCCCGGGTACGTGGGTTACGAGCAGGGTGGTTACCTAACCGAGGCTGTGCGTCGTAAACCCTACAGTGTGATCTTGTTGGATGAGGTCGAAAAAGCGCACCCAGATGTATTTAACGTATTGCTGCAGGTATTGGATGATGGTCGACTCACTGATGGTCAAGGTCGTACGGTGGATTTCCGTAATACTGTGATCATCATGACCTCGAACTTGGGCTCGCAGCAAATTCAGCAATTGCATGATGCGCCTTATGAGCAGGTCAAAGAGGCCGTCTGGGAGGAGGTCAAATTAGCGTTCCGTCCAGAGTTCTTGAACCGTATTGACGAGGTCGTGGTCTTCCACTCCTTGGATGCTAAACATATCCAGTCCATTGCGAATATCCAATTGAAACGTCTGGATGAGCGCTTGGCTGCTCGTGATTTGCATCTACAAGTCTCAGAGGCAGCACTGGCTGAGATCGCTAAAGTTGGTTTTGATCCGCTATTTGGTGCTAGACCCTTGAAACGCGCTATTCAGCAGTACATTGAGAACCCTGTTGCTAAAGCCATCTTACAGGGTGAGTTTGCGGATGGCGATAGTGTCCATGTGGACTTTGTTCAGGATCAATTTGTGTTCAACAAATAAGCTTTTGTAGACCTCGTTCCTGTCTCTCTTTATGCCCTCGTTTAATCGAGGGCTTTTTTTATGGTGCAAGCAAGGACTTACCCTCTAGGTAAAATCCCTTGTAGGTATACAACTAATTTAGAACTAAACTAATTGGCACTGACTAATCTAGGCATAAAGGATTAGTCCATAAAATAAAAAGGGAGATAACGCATGAAACGTTTAGTCGCAACGTTAGCACTGACCGCAGTGGGTATGACACCCACTTTAGCGGAAACGATCAAAGTAGGGATCGCCAATGACAGTTCTGGTCCTTTTGCGGCCGTAGGGGCTGAAATCAGCGATGGCATCAACTTGGCTATCAAGATGCTAGATGGCAAATTAGGAGGACATCCAGCAGAGTTCCTACAACAAGATATGGCGGGTAACCCTGACCAAGCTCGTCAATTGGTTAACCGTTATATTCAGCGCGATAAAATCGATTTCTTTACTGGTCCCGTTGGTTCTAACGTGGCCTTAGCAGTCGGTCCTGCTTTGTTTAAAGCCGAGGTTCCTTTCCTTACTTCAAACCCAGGCCCTAGCCAATTAGCAGGTAGCCAGTGTAATCCATACTTCTTCGCGGTTTCCTACCAAAATGATTCATTCCACGAGGCCGCAGGCAAAGTGGCTTCCGACCGTGATTACAAAAAAGTCTTTATCCTTGCACCGGATTACCCCGCTGGTAAAGATGCGCTGAATGGCTTTAAGCGTGGTTATGGTCAAACCCCAAGCGAGGAAATCTACACTAAACTGGGTCAAATTGATTACGCGGCAGAGCTAGCGCAAATTCGTGCTAACAAACCAGAAGCCGTGTTCTTCTTCTTACCTGGTGGCATGGGTATTAACTTCATCAAGCAGTTCGTATCTGCTGGCTTGAACAAGGATACCGTCTTGATTGGTCCAGGATTCTCTGGTGACTCCGATATTATCCAAGCGGTAGGTGACCCCATCGAAGGCATGTTCAACACAGCACAATGGGCGCATGATCTAGACGTGCCGGCAAACAAAAAGTTTGTGGATGCCTTCCGTCAGAGCCACGACGGTCGCTACCCTTCCGTGTACGCAGCTCAAGCCTATGACGCCATCATGGCGATGGATGCCGCAGTGGCTAAAGTCGACGGCAATATGAAGGATAAAGATGCTTTGCTTAAAGCATTGAAATCCGCAGATTATGAGTCCGTACGCGGTAAATTCACTTACGGTAAAAACAACTTCCCCATCCAGCCTTATTATTTACGTGTGGTTGAGCGTGATGCCGACGGTGTCCTGACTAACCGTTTGGTAGGGACTGTATTTGAGAACTACCAAGACGTTTATGTAGATGATTGCAAAATGTAATACGTTGCTTTTGTTCTATTTTTTCACTTCACACCCATTAAAAGGTAACTAACAGTATGTCGCTCATCTTAGTTTCAGAGCAGCTGTTAAATGGTTTGCAGTTTGGTTTGATGTTGTTTTTGATTGCCGCAGGCTTAACCTTAGTCTTTGGCATCATGGATATCATGAACTTGGCCCACGGCTCCCTCTATATGGCGGGAGCCTATGTGGCCGCCGAAGTTATGCAACGTACAGGCTCTTTCACATTTGCTGTATTAATTGCAGTTGGCGTCACCGCAGTGGTGGGCATAGTTCTCGAACTCGCTCTAATGCGTCGATTAGTTGTACGTGACCATTTAGCACAGGTCCTAGGCACTTATGCCGTTATTTTAATAGCGAATGATCTAGTTAAAATGATTTGGGGGCCTGCTCCCATGATGTTAAATATGCCCGAGGCCTTATCTGGTCCCGTGCAGCTTTTACCGGATTTCATGTATCCCGCTTTTAGGCTCATGATTATCGCGGTAGGTTTAGTGGTTGCAGTTGGCTTGTATGCTTTTGTGACTCGTACTCGAGCCGGTGTGCTGGTACGTGCTGGGGCATCAAACCGTCAGATGGCCACGTTAATGGGTGTGAGAGTACCTGTTTTGTTCTTAGGTATTTTTACCTTGGGTGCTGCCTTGGCTGCCTTAGCTGGCGCCATGTTGGGACCCATTAATGCGGTACAAATTGGGATGGGTGAGGAAATTCTGATCCTGGTACTCGTCTGTATCGTGATCGGTGGTATTGGCTCTATCCGTGGCGCCTTTGTGGGTGCGCTCTTAGTCGGAATGGTGGATACCGCAGGTCGAGCTTTCTTGCCGATGCTGTTGCGTTTGGTGTTTCCTGCAGATGTGGCGTCTAGTGTAGGTCCTACCTTAGCGGCAATGTCTATTTATTTGTTAATGGCGGTGGTACTTGTGGTTAAGCCAGCCGGACTCTTTCCTGCACGAGGCTAACCATGACTAAGTATCGTATTTGGATTTTTCTTCTATTTGCGGCGCTGATCGCGTTTCCTTTGATCGCACCGATGTATGAACTCGAGTTCTATATCTCGTTTGTGCGCCGTATTTTGATTTATGCTTTAGCTGCCAGTGCCTTAAATCTGGTGCTCGGTTATGGCGGTTTGGTTGCCTTAGGCCATGCGGCATTTTTTGGTGCAGGGGCTTATGCGGTGGGGATTCTGGCAGAGTGGGGGATTAATTCCGCTTTGATCGTCTGGCCTGCTGCAATGCTTTTGGCTGCTTTACTGGCTTTTATTACGGGCGCTATTTCGTTGCGTACCAAAGGCGTGTATTTCATTATGATTACACTCGCTTTTGCGCAGATGATTTACTACCTCTTTATCTCTTTACGCCAATATGGCGGTGAAGACGGGATGAATCTGTACGATTATTCGTCCATACCTTTCTTAGACTTAGGCAACGACCTACAGTTCTATTATGTGGTGTTGGCGGTTGTGATCGTGGCGTTCCTCTTCTTTAAACGCATTATCGAATCGCGCTTTGGCCATGCTTTGATGGGATGTAGAGAAAACCCAAGCCGTATGCAAGCCTTAGGCTATCCCGTCTATGGCATACAACTCGTGGCCTATAGCTTAAGTGGGGCTCTGATGGGTTTAGCGGGTGCGCTGTTAGCTAACCACAACCTGTTTGTTTCCCCTAACTTAATGCATTGGACTCAGTCGGCTGACTTGATCATTATGGTGTTGGTCGGTGGTATGGGTTTAATGTTTGGTGGGGTTGCTGGGGCAACGGTAATGCTAGTTCTTCAAGAGATTTTACGTACTTGGACTGAATACTGGCATTTACCATTCGGTGTGCTCTTGTTGATTGTGGTGTTTGCTGCTCCTAAAGGGTTGGCTGGGTTATTTAATAAGAAACAGGTGGTGTATGACGATAACTAAGCCTTCAGAAATTATCTTTAAATCAGAAAATCTGCACAAACACTTTGGTGCTTTGCATGCGACCAATGGGGTTTCCATTGAGCTGCGTGCAGGGGAAATCCATGGCTTGATTGGCCCTAATGGGGCGGGTAAATCCACCTTGATTCACCAATTGGCAGGTACCTTAAAACCGGACAGTGGTCAGCTTTTTTTACAAGGCAAAGAGATTACGAGCTTACGTGCTCATGAACGCGTGGCAGCTGGTTTGGCTCGCTCTTTTCAGGTCACGAATATCTTTGGTCAATACACGGTTCTAGAAAACCTGCTGTTAGCGGTACAGGCGGCCACTGGTAGTAGCTTCAAGATTTGGCGTGCGCGTGATAGTGAGTCTGACTTGTTGGTTAAGGCCAAGGCCCTGGCAGGGGAATGCGCTATTGATCGCAGCCTTTGGTCTGCTCAGGCCGCGAACCTGCCACATGGCGAACAACGCAAACTTGAGTTTGCCTTGTCTTTGGCCGCTGATCCGATGGTGATGCTGCTGGATGAGCCTATGGCAGGGATGGGGCCGGATGAAAGCTTGCGTTTGACTGAACTGATCGAGTCCATGAGAGGCAAAGCTTCCATGCTATTGGTCGAACACGATATGCAGGCGGTATTCCGTTTGGCAGATCGAATTTCCGTCTTAGTGTCTGGGCAAATTATTGCCTCAGGTACACCGGATGAGATCCGCCATAATCAAGATGTAAAAAATGCCTACTTAGGCGATGAAAGTACGGAGGCCGCATGATATTACAGGCTCAGCAACTACAAGGTGGTTATGGGGCGAGTCAGGTACTGTTTGGGGTGGACTTAAGCATCCAGGCCGGACAGGTCGTGACGGTATTGGGCCGCAATGGCATGGGCAAAAGCACCTTGCTTAAAACGGTACTGGGTTTGTTACCCATACGCGGGGGCGATGTTTATTTCGACGGGCAAAAAATCAATGGCTGGACGCCGGATAAAATTGCGCGTGCAGGGATCGCCATTGTGCCCGAGGGAAGACACTGCTTTCCTAACCTCACAGTAAAAGAACACTTAACAGCTTTTGCTGCTAACCGTAATCCCAAAAGCACCAATACCTGGACGCCAGAAAAGGTGTTCGAGTTTTTCCCACGCCTACTAGAGCGTCAGCACAACATGGGTAACCAGTTGTCGGGTGGTGAGCAACAAATGTTGGCTATTGGTCGTGCTTTGGTGACGAATCCTAAATTGTTAATTTTGGATGAGGCCTCAGAGGGACTGGCACCTAAGATCCGAGAGGAAATCTGGCAATGCTTAGATGTGCTCAGAGCTCAGGGGCAAACCATTCTGATTATTGATAAATATGTAGAACGGTTGATGAAGTTAGCCGATCACCACATTATCTTAGAGAAAGGGGTAGTGGTGTGGCAGGGTGACTCCGAAGCCTTAGGTGCTGACCGCAGTTTGTGGGAACGCTACTTAGGGGTTTAAGTTGACTTAACTACCCAGCCAATGAAAATGGCACCTCTTATTGAGGTGCCATTTTTTTATGCGTTAGCGTTTAATGAAAAAACAGGTTTAGTCAGTATTTTTTTTCAGCGTGGCCGTATCGTTCATGCCGTAAAACTTAACGCCAAATTCGATGCGATCACGGCCATTGGCCAAACGCCAGTTATTGGTGTCACGTAGCGAGTAAACACAGCCACAATACTCTTGTTGATAGAAGTTTTCTTCTTTACTGATCTCCAACATACGCTGTGAGCCCCCGCCTTTACGCCAGTTATAGGTCCAATACAGCATGTCGGGATAGCGTGCTGCGGCACGTTCACCACAACCATTAATTTGGTTCATGTCCTTCCAGCGTGAAATGGCTAAAGAGCTGGTGATGGTGTCAAAGCCGTGCTCATGCGCGTATAAGGCGGTGCGTTCAAAACGCATATCAAAACATTCCGTGCAGCGTATGCCGCGCTCAGGCTCGTTTTCCATGCCTTTGACACGCTCAAACCAGTTATCGGCATCGTAGTCGGCATCGATAAAAGGGATATTGTGTTTTTCCGCAAAGCGTTTGTTTTCCTCTTTGCGGATTTCGTATTCTTTGATGGGATGAATATTGGGGTTATAGAAGAAAATGGTGTAATCAATGCCCGAGGCGGTCATCGCCTCCATGACTTCACCTGAACAGGGGGCACAACAGGAGTGCAGCAACACTTTTTTGCTGTGGTTCGGTGGGGTTAATACAGGGCGGGTAAACTCAGTGTTTTTCATTTTGATCTAACCAGATTAGTCCATGACCGCTTGCCATAAGGCCATGACAGCGTCGCGTTCAGTGTGTACTTGGGTAAGAGGTAAGCGGGCAACGGCAGCCCCCTGAAGCCGTAGACTATGCTGATAGCGCCTAAAAGTACGGTAAGCACTGATGGCCTCTTGGGCAAGGTCTGCTGGAATGAGTTGTCGTTGAGCGGCTATCCCAAGTAAGGCAATATTGCCTAAGTTATTTAATAAGGCCGGGTGTTGATGAGCATAGCACAGCACCAGATATTGTGTAATGAACTCAATATCCACCATACCACCTCGATCATGTTTGATGTCAAAAAGACCACTGTGGTTGGGGTGTGCTTGGCTGATTTTATCGCGCATTTCAATCACCTTTTGCTTAAAGGTGACGGGATCGCGTTTTTGCAATAGGATGTCTTGACGCACACGTTCAAATCGAGCGCCTATTTGTGCATCGCCTGCTACAAAACGGGCACGGGTGATGGCTTGATGTTCCCAACTCCAAGCTTGGTGGCTTTGGTATTTTTCAAAGCCATCAATGGAAACCGCAATAAGTCCGGCATCGCCATCCGGGCGCAAACGCATATCCACCTCGTACATACGTCCCGAAGACGTTAGCGTGGTTAGCCACGAGACCATGCGACGTCCTAGCCGTACATAACGCTCTACGGTTTGTTGATCGGGGTCATCGTATAAAAAGACGAGGTCTAAGTCTGAAGCGTATCCCAGCTCCTTACCCCCAAGCTTACCATAGGCAATCACAGCAAAATGAGGCTCCGGGGGGACGGGGGGCTGCTGACGTGGATGAGCCAACGGCCAAGTGCGATGAATGGTTTCCGCTAAGAGCATGTCGGCTAAGGCAGAGAGCTGATCCGCCAGAGCCTCTACGGTGAGCAACCCAGCCAAGTCTTGAGCCAGTAGCTGAAAGCTGACCTGATGCTGCATATCGCGCATTAGGTTCATTTGACGCTCAATATCGGCCTGACCATTAGGTAAAAGACAGGCATCCAGCTCCAGCCGTAGTTGTTCGCTTAACGCTTCAAAATCTGGGGCCTCCATCAGTGATTGCCACTCAATCAGGCTGTCTAGGACTAGAGGATATTGGCTTAAATAATGCGTAGCCCAAGGACTGGCGCTGGCCAGTTTGGTCAGACGCTGAATGGTTTCCGGGTATTCGAGTAGTAAAGCGAGGTAAGAACTACGACTCGCAATTTGCTCTACGATTTGATGTGTGCGTTTATTTGCCTCGATGGGCTCCTCCATGCTTAAAGCGGCCTGACGTAATAAAGGGAGCACGCGTTTTAGCCTAGCTAAACTATGCTCAGGTAGACGTTGAATACGATGGCTATTTAATAAGCGCTGGCTTTCCAGTTCGAGTACATGTGGGTCAGCCCGTTCAGGTAGGTTTTCTTCGGTAGGTGTAGAGACTGGCAGAGTGGAGCTGCTGGATTTTTTATCTACCCCTGCAATGCGGAAGGCATCCTGAAAGCTTTGATGCACAAAAGCGCGATGTGCATCCAGCTCGGATCGAAAACGCTCTGTTTCCATGCCTAAGGTATCCGCCAGCGCCGCATAATTATTGGCATCAGTAGGCAGCAAGTGCGTTTGTTCGTCCTCTCGGTATTGCAGCATGTGCTCGGTGCGACGTAAAAACTCATAGGCTTTCAGCAGTTGACGCGCTAGGTCCTCGTCCATTAGATCGGCTTGTACTTGAGCTTGTACAGCGGCATGGAGGTTTTGTTGTTGTAACGAGGGCCAACGTCCACCCCGAATGAGTTGATTGAGCTGCACCACAAACTCAATCTCACGAATACCACCATCACCCAATTTAATATTGTGTGTGCTTTCTAAGCTGTCTTTGGCAATCACTTTACGGTGCCAGTCTTGACGGATGCGTTCTCGTAAATCACGTAAAGCAGCTAGAGCATCAAAGTCAAAATACTTGCGGTACACAAAGGGGATGCGAAGGTCCTCTAAGCGGTGTTGTCCGTTTTGCGGTTGGCTGTCAGGATGGCTCTGCACATTGAGTAAACGTCCCTTAATCCACGCATAGCGCTCCCACTCTCTGCCTTGTTGTAAAAAATACTGCTCTAAGGCATTAAGGCTCCAGGCCAATGGTCCTGCGTCCCCATCAGGGCGTAGACGCAAATCGGTTCTAAACACCTGACCATAGGCATTCATTTGCGAAAGTATAGGCAGCATGCGTTGGGTAAGCCGACCAAAGTATTCGTGGTGACTACGTGAGCGGCGTCCGGTGGTTTCGCCATCATGTGAATAGAGTGTGATCAGGTCAATATCGGAAGACACGTTGAGCTCATTGCCCCCCCATTTACCCATGGCCACAATAAGCATTTCCAAGGGAGCGCCAGTCGTGGGATCAATGGGGGTGCCATGGGCGCGACTTAGATCATGGCTTACCTGCTGGTATGCTTTGCTTACACTGAGATCGGCCAAAAAGCTCATGGCGCTACCAACTTCGGCTAAACTAGCTCTAGCGCTGATGTCACGTAGCATCAAGGAGAAAAAAACACGCCGCCGCAATAGGCGCAGTTGTTGTTTGAGGGCTTCTTGGGGATCGCTATCGTGTGTGGGTGCTAACTCATCAAACCAATTTTGAATAGAGACGGCATTGACCTCGAACTTACTGTGTTCTAACAACCAGTCGGCAAAATCCGGGGTAGCTGAGAGTTGTCTGCGAAGAGCTCCTGACCAGTTTACTGTGCTTTCAAAATTCATGATTTTGCCATAAAAAAAGATCAAAAATGACGCCGTTATTTCGTTGGCTAGGACGAGCGTTGCTCGTAGGCTATGTGTTAATCGTTATTGTAGTGTTGGGAGTGCGCTATTGGCTAATACCGCATATCGACGATTGGCGCGAACCCATAACTAAAGCCTTAAGCGCTGCGACACAAAGCCAGATAGAAATCGGACGCCTGAGCGCCCAATGGAATGATGTGCTCCCTGAAATCCACGTTCATGATCTCTACGTGCATGAGGCGCAACAACAAAGTCTACATTTTCCTTATGTCAAAGCGCGCTTTAAATGGCGTAGTGCCTTGGCTGGCCAAGTGCATTTTTCCTACTTACGCGTAGACGGTTTGCAGCTGGCATTATGGCGTGATCAAAATCAACAATTACATTTAGCTGGTAAAACGCTTGGGTTTGAAGATAACAAAGAGCAAGACGGGGCGCACAGCGGCTTTATACACTGGCTAGGTCAGCAAGATCAGATCGAAATTCAAAATGCGCATTTGGTCTGGCGCGATGAGAGCCGTCAGGCCCCCCCTTTATCTGTGACCGGATTACACGGCGTCTTACAACGCAGCGAGCAGCGCCTGCAGTTTAACTTAGAGGCTACCCCCCAGCTGGGACTGGGCAAAAAAATGCAGCTGCGTGGTCATTTAGCACAAGAGGCTCTAGACCAAGGGGAGCTACAAGGCGTGCTGTATGTGCAACTTAACGAGCTTAGCCCAGCAGCTTGGCAACAGTGGGTGGATTTACCTACGGATTTGACCGAGGCCACCACGCTAGATACTCAGCTTTGGTTGCAAGTAAAAGACAGCCAGATTCGTGATTTGAGTATGGATTTGCGCGTCTATAACGGGGTTTGGCAAAGCAGAGAGCTGGGACACATAGAGGCGAAGTCTTTACGATTTTTCACCTCGGGGCCCTGGGAGAGCTTTAGAGCGGTAGCGGATGAGGTGCCTTTGGCTCAACGTTTGCAGTCAGACCCTTTTCGTTTTGAGCTCTACGCTAAAGATGTGGTGTTGCGTAATCAAGCGGGATTTAATCAAGACCTGCGTGCCGATCGTCTGGAGCTGATTGCTAAGCGCGACCCGACGCAGACGGCGATTGCATTACAAAAACTGCTTTGGCATAACTCGGATGTACAGGCCCAGCTTCATGGTACTTGGACCCCACACGGTGAAGACCTGACCCAAGGGGATTGGGATGTGCAGGGCGAACTGAACCAATTGAAGTTGAATGCCTTGTATCAGTATTTTCCTACACCGGCGATCTCCGGTGCTGCGGTGAGTTGGTTGCAACACGGTTTGCTCGATGGCACGGTGCCTACTGCCGTTTTTAGGTTAAAAGGGCGCTTCGCACAATTCCCTTATACCGATCCCAAGACCGGGTTGTTCTATATAGGTGGGGCCTTTAAGCAGGCGGATATTGATTACTACCCAACGACGGCCAAAGAAAAAGGTTGGCCTAAGGTAGAGCAAGCGTCTGGCTATGTCATGCTGAAAGGAAATAGTCTATGGGTAAATGCAGACCAAGCTTTATTAAAGCCGAATACCAAAGACGCGGTACAGGCCACACAAGTGCAGGTCCATATCGACGACTTCTCCGCTGCAGAGCCTCAGTTAATAGTTAATGCAAAGACCGCAGGACCCGCCCAAGCGTATTTAGGTTTGATGACCCATACGGATTTAGGTGGCTGGTTGGGTCACGCCTTTGATGGCAGTCGTGCCACAGGAAGTTGGCAGGTGCCTTTGGATTTACGTTTTAATTTGAAAAATGAAAACGATCTAGAGGTGAAAGGGCATATACAGTTTGATGACAATTCGGTTCAACTGGTGGATTTTCTGCCTCCTTTAGAGCAGGTGAAGGGGCGCTTGCATTTTAGTGATCAGGGCGCGCGTGCTGATCAAATCACCGCGCGTTGGTTGGGTGGGGCCATACAGCTCAGCCAGCAAATCGGCCAGCCCGGCGAGTTATTACATGTAAAAGGCAGAACCACCACTGAGGCGTGGGCTCAGTATATGGAGACGCCGGCGCTAGGGGAGCA
>DUNB01000010.1 GCA_012839585.1 Alcaligenaceae bacterium
AGGCTGCCCCGCCTGAGCAGGCCCAGGCCTTGTTTGATCTGTTCGTGCAACGTGCACAAGCATTACACCCTATAGTGCAAACCGGGCAGTTTGGGGCAGACATGCAAGTGCATTTAGTTAATGATGGCCCTGTCACAATCCCACTCCATGTAACCGCCTCTCCCGCCTAAAGCCCTGAGACTTCCACCACGTTCAAGCGCGGCAACCAGTTAAGTTAAAAGGTATGGCCATACCCACCAAGTGGTTTTCTCTGATTGACACGATCTGCTTGACCATGAGTCACTTTGCTTTTAAGATGAATTCTTGCATTACGAGTTGAGTCTATGGACTCATGCCAACCTGTGACCCACACAAGGTGGAAAAATAATGTGGCTATATGCAATAAATGGGATATCACTGCCCGCTATTGCGGGCTTTTTTTTATGGGGTTTTTTATCCGACTTGCTCGCCCCTGGCATCGTGCCAAAGAGCTAAAAAGGAATGACTATGACGTACGAATTTGTGATTGATGGCGAAACATTTAACGGCAGAACCTTAGCTGGCTCAGGTCGCGTTCAAATTTACCAGCCATCAAAACAACGAGTAATTGCCTCGTTTGACCCAGTTACTGCCTCTTTGTTTAGTAACCGCCCCAGTGGCGCATGGGCTCACATCCACCAAGACATCAGCCTAAGTTTATTGGAAAAAATCCGACCGCTAGTGGCCGATGTTTGCAAACAACGCATTCTCAACCGATACCGTTAAGACTGACTGCTCATTCATTTTAAAAAAACGATAAGCAATAAAAAAATCCCGCTGAGTCACAAACACAGCGGGATTTTTTTGTTAAAAGGCTCTAGTGAGCCATCTGCTAAGCCGCCTACCTAGGGGCGACAAGAAAAGAATGGCATTGCTGCTGCACTATTAGAGGTCTGAGCAAAGCCAATTAACGTTCCCTTTCTTCAAAGTGCTTTTTAGCTAATTTGAACACCACTGGACTCAAAAGTAGCAAAGCAATTAAGTTCGGAATTGCCATGAGCGCATTTAAGGTATCGGCGACTAACCACAAACTGCCTAGGTCCAGTCCGGGCCAAGTTCCCAATGGAATAACGAGCACCCACACAAAACGGAAAGGCAAGTTTGATTTTGCGCCAAATAAAAACTGCGCACATTTTTCGCTATAAAAACTCCATCCTATGATGGTGGTAAAAGCAAACAGCGCAACGCCTAAACTGACAATGTATTGCCCCGCTGTTCCTAAACCTTGAGAAAAGGCATAAGCCGATAAGCTAGCTCCATTTTCACCACTTTGCCAAGCACCGGTGATCACAATCACTAGGGCAGTAATCGTACACACTACGATGGTATCTAAAAAGGTACCGAGCATAGCTACCGTCCCTTGGCGTATAGGGCTATTCGTTTGCGCAGTCGCATGTGCAATCGGCGCACTACCTAAGCCGGCCTCGTTAGAAAAAATTCCACGCGCCACGCCAAACTGAATGGCAGCCCAAACCGTCGCCCCCAAAAAGCCACCCGCAGCAGCGGTCGGGTTAAACGCGTGATACAGAATCAGAGCAAATGCTTCAGGGATACGGCCTATGTTAAGGATAAGGATGCTTAAACCACCGACCACATACAACACCGCCATCGTAGGAACCAGTTTACCGGCCACCTCTCCGATGCGTTTAATCCCCCCTAGCAGCACCAAACCGACCAGCACCGCAATCGTAAAACCACTGACTAATGGAGGAATACTAAAAGTAGACTGCATCACATCAGCAACCGAGTTGGCCTGAATACTATTACCAATACCAAAACCTGCCAACATACCAAAAACCGCAAAGACCACACCAAGCCACTTCCAGTTCTTACCTAGGCCATTACGGATGTAATACATGGGACCACCCACGTAGTGCCCTTTGGCATCCACCTCTCGGAAATGCACTGCTAAAGTGGCTTCGCTGAACTTGGTGGCCATACCAATAAAAGCGATTAGCCACATCCAGAAAATTGCCCCGGGTCCGCCATAGAAAATCGCTGTTGCCACACCGGCAATATTCCCCGTACCAATCGTGGCAGAAAGAGCTGTCATCAACGCATTAAATGGACTGATGTCCCCACTTTCTTTACTGCTACGCCCTTGCCAAAGCATCTGAAAACCGTATCTTAGTTTCCGTTGTGGCAAAAAACGTAACCCTATGGTTAAAAACAAGCCCGTGCCGGCGAGCAGCAAGAGCATATACGGCCCCCATGCCACGCCGTTGATGGCTTTTATTATGTCGATCACACCTTCCACAGTAATACCCCCTACGGACTATGGCGCCCCAGTCCTCAATAAAAAAACGAATAAAAAGCAATACTACTCTTGCTAAAAATAAAAAAAAAGACCGCCTGATGACGGTCTGAGCATGTAGGTACGACTAAACCGCTACTACTCTTTGTTTTTTAAGGGACAAGTGTTCACTCCAATTAGGCTGTACAACGGACAAGAAGCAAACAAACCAGTAGCCAAAGGAATTACCCCTATCCAGCCCCAAAGCCCTATTGTCCCTGTTAAGCTTAAAGCTATCAAAGCCAATCCCACCAAAATGCGCACTGTTCTATCTATACCACCCATATTTTTTTTCATGCTCTTCTCCAACAAGTTATCAGTATCGATACAGATATTATATTATTATATATAATATAAGTAAATGCACCCACACTCTTATCTGTCGCCGTAGCGCATATTGCGCAAAAAGGAGCTACCATGCAAAAAAGAAAAGTGAATCATGAGGAGTCTGCAGTATCAAAGACTATCGATAGGCGGACTTTCTTACAGTTAAGTGCGGCGACTGTTGCTGGGTCAGCAATCACCTTATCAAGCCCTACGGCTCAGTCCGCTACAAAAGTAAAATCCTCTGCACATATCGTGATTGCAGGCGCAGGCGCTGCTGGCCTAACCGCAGCAAACCTACTTAGCAAGCGCCTAGAGGGGGTCAAAATCACGTTAATCGACGCAAGAAAAGCCCACTACTATCAACCGGGCTTTACTTTGGTCGCAGCTGGGATCAAAGAAGCAAACTACGTAGAAAGCACAACAGCAGAATATGTGCCCAAAGGTGTAGAACTCATCACGGAAAGTATCGTCGAGTTTGACCCGGATGCCAATTCTGTTAGTACCGCTAGCGGTCAAACCATTAACTATGACTACCTGATTCTTGCCACAGGACTGAGCCTAGATTACGAGGCGATTTCAGGGATGGATCAAAATCGCATCGGGACCCAAGGCTTAGGCAGTATGTATCACAGCCCGGAAAAAGCCCACGCCACATGGAAGCTATTAGATAAGTTTGCTGATACGGGTGGAAATGGCGTTTTTTTGCGGCCTAATACAGAGATGAAGTGTGCTGGCGCACCCCTTAAATACGCATTTATTACAGAAGACCATTTAGTGCGACGTGGCAATCGCAGCAAAGCCAATTTAGTCTACAACGCGAACAACAACTCGTTATTTGGCGTACCGATCGTGCATGAAAAACTACGTATGCTTTTTGAACAGCGCGATATAGCCATTAACTACAACCACATCCTATCGGCTATCGATATTGATAAACAAATTGCCACATTCAGCACGCCAAACGGCTTGGTAGAACAGGAATACGATTTTATTAACGTCGTTCCACCGATGCGCGCAGCGGCTGCAGTGCGTAACAGTCCCCTGCCTTGGCAGTCTGGCCCGTGGGCCGAAGACGGCTGGGTAGAGGTGAATAAAAATAATTTACGCCACGAGCGTTACCCCAATATCTTCGCTGTAGGTGATATAGCCGGAGTACCCAAAGGCAAGACCGCGGCCAGTGTCAAATGGCAAGTTCCCGTCGCTGTAGATCATTTAGTGGCAGACATTCAGGGTAATACCTCTGATGCGTTTTACGATGGCTACACGTCCTGCCCCATGGTGACACGATTAGGACGGGCCATGCTAATAGAATTCGACTACCACAACAATCTTACTCCCTCTTTCCCTGGCATCATTGCCCCACTTGAAGAGCTCTGGATTAGTTGGGTCATGAAAACCATGGCGCTCAAACCTACCTATATTAGTATGTTACGCGGCCGCGCCTAAAAGGAGACCACCATGCAATCTTTAGACCCTTTAGTTTTTATTGCCGTTTTTCAAGAAATGTTAGGCCCTTTGCTCTGGATCCTCTTAGCAACCATCCTCATTGGAGGTGTAGCCTTTATCGCTTTACTCATTAAAGAAAAGCATCTTGTCTCTCGACGTTTCGTTGGCTCACAATTTATTGGCGTTGTAGGGGGCGCACTCGCTTTGGTTCTAATGGCTAAAGTCTCATCCTCAGGCTTTACTGATGCGGCTGGCCCAATTGATTGGTTATTAATAGCGGGTGTCTTTGGTGCAGGTTTAATAGGAACCACCTTGTTAAGCTACACCGTTGTCGGCTGGCTGAATCAGCGTCAATCAGCCTAGCTCGTACTCATGGCAACCTAGACTAGGCCCAAAAAGACCGCACAATTAACCTGATGTGCCTCAACATGTGGGACGTTCATTAAACGGTTAAGGTCTTTTGGGGCTTTTTCAATTATTTATAATCTGAACTGATTTCTGACATAGCCGCGGCAACCACCTCATTGACCTCGGATAGCAAACTTTTTTGCGGACCGGTTGCCAACAACGCTTCGCGGCTATAAACCAAATACGGATATCCCGTAATCATTAACCCATGACGCAAGGTGGTGAGCTCCTCGGCATCGCGCTGCTCTAACTGTAGCAACGGTTCTGGCACATAACCCCAGCCCAAGCCATCACGTATCGCGTCCCGAATCAGCTCAAAACTACTCAAGGCTATGCGTTCGCTGCCCACGTGCTCCATATGGAATCGCTCTTGGTTAGAGCTATCCATATAGGTAATTTGCGCTAAGGTGCGTAAATCCGTATCCGTAACATGTTGTAGCCGGCTTAGCGGGTGATCGTGGGCAATCATCATACGCATCACCACCCGTCCTAATACCCGTCTATGCAAGCCCTCGGCTGGATCATAAAGGTTTTCAGAAACCCCATAAGCAATATCTAATTGTTGCTGCCGCACCAAATCCGGCAGTTCATCCGAAGAAGCAAAGCGCATGCTCAAACTTAAATGCGGGTAGCGTTGGCGTAATTGCAAAATAATATGACGCCAAAACGCCTCAGACAGAGCATCATCACGTCCTATACGCAACTCTTGACGCTGCGTTTGATCGCCCATCAAGCAGCGTTGCTTAATTCCCAAGCTCAGACTCAATAAACGGTGGCAGTCATCCAACACACTTTCACCGATAGCTGACAGCACTAAACTATTCCCAGTGCGTTCAAAAAGTTTTACGCCCAGCTCATCCTCTAAGGTAGAAATAGCCATACTCACCGTGCTGCGCTGACGTCCAAGCGAGATAGCCGCTTTAGCTATAGAACCCAGTCTGGCCGTGGCTACGAAATATTCAATATGATCAATACGCATGACGTTAAAATGACACCACCATCAATTTATTTGACGCTCAGAGATTTTGCGCTGTAAATCATATCTTATAGCATAGAGACATGTTTATTCTATGGAGCGTTCTTAAATCGAACGATTTTTATGCATTGGGTCTTTTTGACACTAGCAATTGTAGGTGAAGTCGCAGGGACTTCGTTAATGAAAGTTTTTATCAGTGAAGGTTATTTGATCGCTGGTACCGCCATTGCCATGATGGCTGTAGGTATTTCCTACTTATTTTTAAGCCGAGCCACTATTCGTATACCCGTTACGTTCGCTAACGCCGCTTGGGAAGGTATAGGTATGGTGTTGATCGCCTTTGTTTCTTATCTGTGGCTACAAGAACAAATCTCTGTAGTACAAGCCGCGGGTATTGTTCTGTCCTTAATCGGAATTGCTGTGATCCATCATGGCTATCAACAAGAGGAAACAAAAGCTCAGGAGGCCTTGTGAGCATTCACGTGGTTTACCTGTTAAGCTCTGTGATATTGGATATCTTAGCTAATCTAGCCTTAGAGGTATCCAATGGCTTTAAAAAGAAACTCTGGGGGCTCGCAGCCATTGTCTTAATTATGACTGCTTTCGCTCTCTTAGCGCTTGCTGTACAAGGAATGCCTTTATTTTTAGCCTACACCGCTTGGGGTGTTTTATCCATCGCCGGTACCGCCTTAGCGACCTGGTGGTTTTTAGGACAACCCATGAATCGCACTATTGTCTTTGGCATCACTATTTTGATTTTTGCCATTTTATTAATGCAGGTAGAAAGCTAAACGTTACGCATAGTTGTAATTGAAAAGCGGCTAGATTTAATCTGGTCGCTTTTTTCGTTTATGATGCATACACAGTCCTCTACTGCGAAGCCATCACTATGTTTTTTAAGCAAGCTCCTCTACCACCTTTTTGTAAGTATCGTTTAGCGAGTATTTGTGCCGCTATGGCCTTACTTACTGGTTGTCAGTTGCCACCTCTTGCCGAGCGTGTGGAAAGCCATGCTATCGGACAAGAAGAGGCTGAGCAAACCCGATTGGGGCAGGCGCTTTCTGGGCTTAGCAAAGCCAACCCCGGTTTAAGTGGCATACAAGCTTTGCCGGATGCGCACGATGCTTTTGCAGTGCGAGCCTTGCTCTCCCGTGCCGCAGAAAAATCCATTGATGTGCAGTATTACATCTGGCGCGCAGACACGACGGGCATGTTGCTGCTACAAAGCCTGTATAACGCTGCGCAACGTGGTGTAAGAGTGCGCCTACTATTAGATGATAACGGCATACAAAAACTGGATTTGGACCTCGCTTTATTACATACCCACCCCAACATCGAAGTTCGCCTATTCAATCCCTTTGTACTACGCAAACCGAAAGCCCTTGGGTTTTTAACCGATTTTTATCGCTTAAATCATCGCATGCATAATAAATCCTTTACCGTGGATAACACAGTAACGGTAGTCGGCGGAAGAAACATTGGTGATGAGTACTTTGGTGCCACAGACCAAGTGCTGTTTGCGGATTTAGATGTGATTGCCTTGGGCGAGGTGGTTAAAGATGTATCGGATGACTTTGATCACTATTGGGCCAGTCCATTGGCCTACCCGATTGATCAAATCGTCTCCTTGCGTAAGGACCAAACCCTGAATGATCTAGACCTAGAGCGAGTCCTAAGAGCGAACCCCGAACGCACGGAAACGTACAGAAAAGTATTAGCTGAAACCGCACTGATTCAAGACCTGTTAGAGCGCCGCTTAAATGTAGAGTGGGTTAAAACGGAAATGGTCAGTGACGACCCCAGCAAAGCCGAAGGCAAAGCCAAAACTAAACAGATGTTGTCGTATCAACTTCAACGCGCTATTGGCACGCCTACAACACAAGTGGATTTGATCTCCCCTTATTTTGTGCCGACTAAAACCGGGGTCAAAGGTTTTCAGCAGCTTTTGCAAAAAGACCAGATACCGGTGCGTGTACTTACTAACTCCTACGAAGCCACAGACGTAGCCGCTGTGCATGCGGGCTATATGAAACGACGCAAAGCTCTTCTAAAAGCGGGCTTAGAGCTGTACGAACTCAAACGACTGTCCTCGGGTCATTTAGAGAAAAAAGGCAAAAACCCCTTTGGCAGCTCCGGCTCTAGTTTGCATGCCAAAACCTTCTCTATTGATAAAAAACGCGTATTTATTGGTTCGTTTAACTTTGACCCGCGTTCGGCTAACCTAAATACCGAATTGGGTTTTGTGATCCACAGCCCGGAACTAGCGCAGCAGGTGTCTACCATATTTAATGACAAGGTCCCCTACTCCAGCTATCAACTAGAGCTCAATAAGCAGGGCAAAATCATTTGGTTAGAAAAAAAGGATGACGGCACCACCATCACACACACCACCGAGCCAGGGACTCATTTATTTAATCGCTCTTGGCTGAAATTTCTTTCTGTGCTTCCTATAGAGTGGATGCTGTGATGGCATTTATAGAATGAGCACAATGTCACATCGTCTTTTTCATCACTAACAACTAATCTTTGGCTAAACAGCCCAGTCAATCAAGGCCCAACGCGAACCCGCATCTATAAAGCGCAATTGAGCCTGAATGCCATGCTGATGCAGAATGGCTAAAATATAGAGATAACTAGGCGTGGCACGCTGTGGTTCCTGTGTTGCATCCACCTCGGGGTTGGCGGCAAAGGTATTGGTTGCGGGGTAGGTCAAATACACATGCCGACGCGCCTGGGCATGCAGTTTAAGCAAGGCCGCCTCCATGTCCTCTACCAGCGTAGAGCGTGAAGCCACCACCACATCGCACACAGGAACCTCTGACCAACTTTCATCCCAATCTTTACATAATTCTATTATATTATGCGTATTGTAATGTTCTGCATTAGCGCGCATTTTGTCTAACATACCCTGGCTATAATCCAAGGCGTAGACCTGTTTGACTAAAGGGGCGACCAGCACGGCGACGGCTCCTGCTCCGCAACCCACATCCAACAAGCTATCATCAGCGCGTAGGTCCAGCGCCGCTAACAAAGCCTGGGTATACGGGCTTTGAAGCTGCCCCACTACGATGTTTTGCGCTTTATCATCCCATTTTTTGGCCTCAGAACGGGGGCGAGCGGCTAATTGTTTATGGTTTTTATAAAGTTGAGCAAAATCCACATCATGAATGGTTTTCATCAAGATGTTGCGCGAGATACCCCGTCCTTTAGGTCGGGGAGGGATAGCGTG